>NZ_CP054139.1:0-302204 GCF_013283875.1 Mucilaginibacter mali | reverse complement strand
TTTTGATCAGCCGGGCGAATTGCTTCAGGTGGATGTCGGCCTGCAGGCATTCATCAAGCGAGTTTTTAAAATCGTGCTTATCTTCTAACCATAAGGTAAGCACATCGCCATTAATTTCATGGTCGGCAATAGCAATGCGGCTGTAGTCAAAATCAACCGAAATAATCAGCCACCAGAGTTGTTGTTTTAGTTTGTGCGGTATTTTTATCATAACAAAGGAGCCCCCCGGCCCCCTGAAGGGGGAGCATTTTTATTAGGTTAACAGGGATTAATTTTTAATCCCGGAAGACGGGAAGTCCGAAAGTCCGGAAGGTTTTATTTGGGTTATTTATTGTTTAATTCTTGATGAAAGGATGGTTGCCAGCCGGGTAGATATTTTTGTATGGCCGCGATAGTTTCGTTATGTTTTTGGCAGGCGGCCCTGTAACCCTGGTAACGCGCCCAGGCGTCGTTATTGTTCAGGTCTTTTTCTTCGGTGCGCAGTGCGGAGTAGGCGATATACATATGTTTAAGGTTTAGTTTTTGTAAATTGGTTAAGTTCTGTACTTCTGTATTTGATTTATTGATTATTTATATTAATTTTGAATATCGAATGAACAAATATAAAGAATTATCTGTATTATTGTAAAGATTTATCTTTATTTAGTTTTCCACATTATGCCCATACAAGAAAAGCCATCCAAAATAAAAACCATCCGTCCGGAGACGCTGGAATTTATCATCTTATATAACCAATTAAGGGGAAAAGCCTTTAGCGGCAACATACAATTGGCAGAAGCCTTAGGCTTTAATTCGGCAAGTTCCATTACCGAGATCATTAAAAGCAGGCAGAATATCGACCCTGAGAAATTAAAGATATTTAAAGAAAAATACAGAGACCATATCACTCCGGCTAAAAAACAAGAAATTACAGAAACCAAACCCGGTAAAGCAGTATTTGAGGGCATCCCAATGTACGAGGTTGTAGCTACAGCATCGGGCGTTGAGGTATATAACGATATTAACGATGCACAGCCCGTAGGCCACATGAACTTTCCGGGTATTGAGGATTGCGACTTTGCGCTGCCGGTTTGGGGCCACTCTATGTATCCCTACCTTGAAAATGGCTGTTGGGTAGCCTTAAAGATCATCCACGACACCAAGATACTTCCCGGCGAGGTATATTATATTGAGTGGGGCGATTACCGCATGTACAAACGCCTGCTGGCCGGCGATAATCCAGACGAAGTGATAGCCCATTCAGATAACACAACCGAGATGATCGGCAACCGCCTGAAGTATGCGCCCTTTGTCATCAGGCTTGAAGATATTAAAAAGCTTTGCCTGGTAAAGGATATCCATAAAAAGCATAATCATTAAACGGGATTTCACCGACTGATTATTGATTTCACTGATCCTGTTACTTGCAGATGCGGTGGACAAAACAAGGACATCGCATTGCTTTAAGCTGGCGCGCCTAACATATTATTTGCTTACAATTTGCTGTATTTCTGCGCTTATCGAAACTTAAATTTTAATTTATGCTTGATAGGCACATTCTATTATAGCCATAGGTTGTGGATATTAATTTGACTGATAATATTTTTCTTCAAATTATTTTAAATTTGATACATAAACCTAATTTAAGTTTTTATAGGCATGGATATGAATACAGTTTTAGCCGGCATTGGTGTTTTGCTGGTTGTGGTAGTTTTTTTTGCATTTCGCAACCGTAAAACCGCGAACCAAATGCTGGAGAATAACGTGGGGGTGGTTCCGTTAATGCAGCAAAAATCAACCCAGATGAAAGTTACCCGCCTGCAGGAAGCCACCAAAGATGATACTGCTGAAAACGAAAAATTGCAAAAACTGGTTGCTGCCTATAAAAATAACCAGATAACTATACAGCAGTATAACGAGAAATTGGATGCCATGATCTATCGCCTGGATATTGATATTAATTAAGTTTTTACAACTTATAGCTTTTAACTTTGTTATATAAGTTTTAGGGCTATGGGGATCATTGTGCTTATTATATTTGGTTTTTTACTATTAGCTTTCGTGCTGATCTTTAGTCCGAGGCATAGCGATAGTGTAAGCAAAATGATGAAGCAAAACCAGGGCGTAGTGCCTTTGTTTAAGGAAAGATCTGCCTCGATAAAATACCATAACCTGCATAACGCCCTAAAAAACACTCCCACGGCACTGCAAACCCTTGAACAATTACACCAGGATTTTAAAGATAAGCTGATAGATCTGGAGGTTTATTACGATGCGCTGGAAGAAATGTCGGCCCAATACTTAAAACATTAATTAAATTTTTGCTTCGCTTACGCCTATTTTTATATCATTGCAGTATAAAACGGCAATACCATGACAACAGCTGCAGATGACGGTGTAGTTAAACGGCTTAAAGTAATTGTGAAAGAGCACGGCGGCCAGCTGGCTTTAGCTAATCTTATCGGCGTCGACCAGGGTTTTATCAGCAAGGTGATCAATAAAAAGCAGGACGTAAGCTATTATCTTATCCGCAAACTGTGCTTCCAGCTTAAATACTCGCCGGAGTGGCTGATACTGGGCACCGGTAACAAGCAAATATTAAAGCAGGAATCGGCCAAGCTGATCACCGAGATACAAATGCTGCGTACTGAGGTTGATATACTACATGCCCGCATGCGCGCGTACGAGATACAATTACAGGAAATGCAGCCTCCTAACCCCCTAAAGGGGGAATACAAAGCGGGCGCTTAACCAACATCACTCATTCTCCCTTAGGGGTTAGGGTGGGGTATTACTCGCTGGCCTCTTCGCCTTCTTCACCAAGCTCTACAATATCGCCTTCTTTAAACAGTATTGCCTGCAGGGTTTTACGCCATACCGGTTTTTGGCGAAGCAAAAACTCCAGGTCCATGCCAAAATGCTTAAATTCCTCGTGCTGGGCGTTTTGCATAATAGCCTTAGCCTGCTTGTTTTTCTCTACCGCAATGCGCTGCTCGTACCAGTTAATTGCTTCTGCTTCTTCACCTAACGAAACGATCATCCGGGCAAAGGTGCGGGTTTTTTCGGGCAGTTCGTTTGCGGGTTCGTGGTATTGGTCAAATGCCATAATGCTGTTTATTTGGGTTACAGAACTATAAGCAACAGGACACCAAAAATGTTTTTAGCGTATTGTTAAAACTGCCGTGGCAACCAGCCGCTTGCTTCCGCCCTGTTTATTGGCGGACTTAACAGCATCAAAAAAAATATCAGTGCTCCTAAGGCAAATAGCCCCAGCATCCAATATAATTTGTACCCGCTTCGGTTAGCAAAGCTGCCATAGCAAGCTTCAAATATTACCGGGTCATCGCTTATCGATGCCGGATCATTTATCGCATTTACAAAATTATCGCGATACGCGCTGTAACCCATCCTGTCCAGGTAATCAAAGTCGTTAAGGTAACGTTTTTCAAACCGTAAATAGCTATCGTTATAAAACTGCTTGCGCAAGGTATCTTTTTCTACCTGCGATAGCTTATTGCTTACCTCCTTGCTATCGCTATAACAAAGCCACGCTTTTGGAATTATAGTAACAGGCTTTGCAAGGGTAATAACCAAAGCACCCTGACGGGCGCCAGGCCCATATAAAGCCATCGCCTGTGGGGCCGATGTAAAATAAAACTTGTTAACGGTTGCTACTTCTACTTGCGTTAGTGCAGCTTTATCAACAGGCTTGCCATCTACAATAATCAGCGCCTTGCGGTCTGCGGGATAATGTGTAAATATAAATCCGGTATCCAATAATTGTCCGGTACCCGGCCCGGGCAATTTCACATTGTAGGCTATGGTATCGGCAAATATAGGGCAAGCTATATAATGATACCAGGTTAGCCTTTGTCCTTTACTACTTACCGAGTGGCTGCTATAGGTTTTAGCCAGCCGTTTACTAATAAAGTAATGACTCAAGCGGTAATACTTTGTTAAAGGCTTATGGTTTATTTGATCAATATTAGCCAACCGGGTTAACTTACCGGTGGCAGACGTCATGTAAAACTGAGCTACGACAGCGGGCGCGGCAATGGAAAATGCGGCTATCATTATATAACCGGCGACAGGGTTTTTAGCACTTTTCCGTACAAATACCAATAATTTCAGCCGGGGCCGCAGCCATGCTATCACCGGCACAAACGAAAGAACAATGGGGATAAGTACATCCGTCAGTATTTCATCCCATTGCAGCTAGTTATTATGCAATACAATATACCAGTTTAAAAAGGTATATATAACTATAAAAGCTATGGCCATCAGTAAAAATGGCCTGTATATCAATTTGAGTTTTGCTTGCAGATCGGTCATAAGGTTAGGCTAAAATAAAGAATGGATTTGAGCTACATGGTGTCCGCCAGAATATTTTTTGCTAAATAATTTGCATTGCGATTCATTTCTTCGTACCTTTACATTATAATTATGCCAATCGGCATTCTTCACATAAACATCCATTTTCATGTTACTTACTGATAGCCGGCAGGCCGAACGCCTTGTTGATGCCTATTTCAGGCACATCAAAGGCGAGTTCCATATCGAATATATTCCTGCAAAAACTTCCAAAACCGATGAGACCATACGCCAAAAAATATGGGACCGGGAACCAGAACCACCAACCATTACAGGTTTAGCTTTACATTTAGGGTTCAGCAGTCTTGATGACTTTGAAGAGTATAAGAACAGCGGCGGCGACTTAGCCGAAGCCTTGAAACGCGGCAGGTTGCGAATTGAGGTGGAATACGAAAAGCGTCTCCATCAACAATCGCCAACAGGCGCCATTTTCGCCCTGAAAATTTTGGGATGGGCCGAACGGGACATTAAGAGCAGCACCACTATGCCATGTACCCTAAAAGTAGAAATAATATACACCAGCATAGCCACCGCTGCCGAAGAGCGCGAAGTGATACTTTGATAGGCAATACCTGCCTGATTGCTTTCTGCAATCTCCCCCCTAAACCACATCTTTTATGCAAAGCACTATTTTATTTAGTCAAAATTACAACACTACAGCCAATGTGGTAGTTAACCAGGGCGGCACAAGTTCAGGTAAAACCTACGCTATCGAACAGGTTTTGTTTGTGCTGGCTTGTTCGGAAAAGGTGGTGATCACCATCGTCGGGCAAGATATCCCTAATCTTAAGGTCGGGGCGCTCAGAGATGCGATGGAGATCTACCGTACATCGCCTGCGCTACAAAAAATGGTTAAAAATTATAACCGTACCGACCGTGTTTTTGAGTTTACTAATGGCAGCCTGATGGAGTTTAATAGCTATAGCGACGCCCAGGATGCAAAAAGCGGCAAGCGCGATTACCTGTTTATTAACGAAGCCAACGGCATTAGCTGGGATGTTTATATAGAGCTGGCCCTGCGCACGCGCAAACGGGTTTATATTGATTATAACCCCAATACCGCCTTTTGGGTGCACGACAAGTTATTGGGCGGCGATGATGTGCAGCTTATCATCAGCGACCACCGGCACAACCCTTTTTTAGATGATGATATGCACCGGCGCATTGAAGGCCTGCGCGAACAAAATGAGGAATTGTGGAAAGTATACGCGCGTGGTTTAACCGGCAAGGTAGCCGGGCTTGTATTAAGCAACTGGTACCTGTGCAATGAGATCCCCCGCCATGCCAGGCGCCTGGCCCTGGGGCTTGATTTCGGCTTCACAAACGACCAAACCGGTTGCCTGGAAGTTTTTATGCTTGAGGGCGAATTATGGTTGAACGAGCTGTTTTACGAAACCGGGCTAACCAACCCCGATATATCAAACAGGTTAAGCAACAGCAGTGTGAGTAAAAAAACACCCATTATTGCAGATAGCGCCGAACCAAAATCGATAGAGGAATTGCGGCGTATGGGCTGGAATATCAGCGGGGCAATAAAAGGGCCGGATAGCGTGAATTTATCTATAGATATACTGAAGCGTTACCGGTTAAACATTACCCGCAACAGCGTAAACCTGGTAAATGAACTTAGCCGGTATAAATGGCGCACCGACCGCAATGGCAGGACACTTAATGAGCCGGTAGACGCCTTTAACCATCTGATAGATCCGCTGCGCTATGTAGCTTTAAACAAACTGCGGGTACAAACAGTAAAGCAAAGCCGTTCGCGTATGCCCTGGATGGACCGGAATTTTGGGGCAAGGGATTATGATTGGGTATTTAACGCCACTTAATATTGCCTATTGCAATTTTGATTTACATTATATATATTTACCAATATAATTAGCAAATATGAAAAACTTAATACTTATCGCATTATTATGCATCACCTTTGGAGCAAATGCACAGTCAGCCAAACCAATTGATGGCTTTTTGGGTATAAAATTTGGCAGTTCGTCCGCGCAGGTTATCGAAGCCGTAAAAGCTAAAGGTGGGGTAGTAAATGCAGGGCAAACAGCTACTACTGTCGCGTTTAGTAATCTTTCGTTAGGTGGCAGAAAGGTAGCGCTCTTTTATGTTAACTTTGTAAACGACAAGGCATTTGAAGCTGTATTTAATTTCAGAGCAGATCTGGAAGCAAAAACCATTGATTATTATAATGCGCTTGCAAAAGACATTAATGGTGTTTACGGTGAGGGTAAGCCTTATAAAGATTTTAAGCAACCCTACAGCGATGGCGATGGCTATGAAATTACCGCTATTAAAACCGGCAATGCAACATATGAAACATCCTGGATAGATGGCGAAAATAAAGCGTGGATATCAATCGTATCTTACAAAGATATACCATTGGTTGTGCGCTTAATATACAGCGATGGTAAACTGATCCAGGCATTTAAGGACCAGCAAAAGGAAAAAAATAAATCAGAATTTTAGGTTAAAAAAAATTAGCCCTTAGGGCTAATTTTTAAATTAAAAATATGCCAATTGGCATTTAAAACATATATGTATGCCTCAACAAAACCAATCAACAGCCAACATTCAGGATCAGGTCGATAAACTCAAAAGATCGATGACAGATCTAAACAACACCCTGCTAATTTTAGCCCAAAGCCAGGGGGTATTGGGAAAAACCTTAAAAGACAGTGTGAAGTATCTTAAAACACTAGACGATGCCGCCGACGATGCCACCTCATCAATAAAAAAACTAAACGCTCAATTAAGTGATAATTCAAAAACTATAGGCAAGTCGACATCGGCCCTTGAAGAGAATAAAAAAGCGTTGGCCGATTTGCCAAAGCTTTATGACACACTTTCCAAATCGCAGCAGGCAAACAGTGTTGTTGCAGACGCACTGGATGATAATATTAAAACGTTAACTGCCAATGTTAAAGATCAGGAAAAAGCACTTGAAGAAAGCAAGAAAACATTTGACTACCATAAAGCCGTTATGGAACAAATCACTTCGGCAACCGAAAAACTAAAAAAATCAAACAAGGATTTTGGGCCTGTGATGGAAGATGTTACCAAGGGCTTCAACATTATGAAAAATGGCCTTGCTGTAGTAAAAACGGGGTTTACTGGTGTCGGAGCGGCCATTAAGGCAACCGGTTTTGGGTTACTGGTATTGGTACTGCAATCGGTGGTGGAATATTTTACCACTACTACCGAAGGAGCTAAAAAACTAAAGGGTGGCATAGCTGCCATTAGCCTGGTGATAGATCATATAAAAAAATATGTGAGCGGCATATTAAGCACCATTGGCGAAAACATTGTTAACGCGTTTAGCAAACCCGGTGAAACCATAAAAAAGGTATGGAACGCCATACTTGAGAATCTGCATAGTCGCTTAAAAGGATTTTCGATTCTTTTTAAAGCCATTCTATCCGGCGATTTGAAAGGTATGAACGATGGGTTGATACAAATAAGCACCGGGGTAACCCATGGCACCGATAAAATAAAACAGTCATTTGATCAGCTTAAAACAAACATCACGAAAGCAGGCAAGGTGATAGTTGAAACATACAACAAGGCAGCCGAAAGCAGTGATAAAGCGACAAAAAAAATCACTGATAATAATGGTAAAATAACCGAAGGCACCCACGGTAAAGGCAAACCGAAAACGCCTAAAAGAGAAATTCTCCCAAAGCTGGAAGAGGCACATTCTACAGGACTTTACGGAAGTTCAGGTTCCGATATACCTATTGAATTAGTTGCTTCAACTAACGATTCGCAAAAAAAAACGACCACTTTACAAGCAGAAGATATCCAACCCAAAGAATCCGTTGAAGATAATATTATCAAATCGCATAACGCAGACGACTGGAAAACTGAGTTTGCGTTGAAGCAACAACAATTAGATAATGAGAAGGCACAAGCCGAAAAATCTGCCCGGGAAAAAAATCAGTCAGTACTTAAAGTAGATGAGGAATATAAGGAAAAGCAAAAGCAACTGGATAAGGCTAAGCTCGAAGCACAATTTGCCAACCAGCAAAACTATTTAAAATCGGTTGATAAGCTTTCGGGGGCCTTAACCGGCATATTTGGAAAAAACACCATAGCTGCCCGCGCAGCATTTAAAGCGCACCAGGCCGCCGCGGCGGGGCAGGTGATTATAGATACCGAAAAATCCATTATGGGAATCTGGTCGGCCAACGCGTCGATACCCTTTGTCGGTGTCCCTAAAGCCATTGCCGAAACCGCCATTGCCGTTGCAGCCGGAGCTTCATCATTAGCCGGTATAGTAAAGCAAAAACCTGGCTTTGCCAAAGGTGGGCATTACACATCCGACGGCCGTGGCGCACTCTTATCCGGATACAGCCACACCGACGATACCAATGCTTACCTGCGCTCGGGCGAAGCCGTTGTCGTATCGGAAGCCATGCGTAACCCATGGGCACGTAACTTAGTAAGCGCTATTAATGTTGCACACGGCGGGCGCGATTTTTCGGTAGCTAACCCGGGCCGTGGTTATGCCATTGGCGGTATTTATACCGATGGCGGGAACGCCAACCGTTATTACAACCAGCCCGTTAATGATGTAAAGGATCTGGCCAATACAGTGGCCTATCAAATGATCAATAACTTCCCCCCTATTTACGTGGACGTGAAAGATGTAAATAACCAGCAAAATATATTAGCACAAACAGTAAACAGGGTAAATCTTTAATTCAATTATGCCTATTGGCATTTAAATCACAACATGGTAACAATTACTTTAAAAACTATTACAGGCAAAATAAGCATCTGCATGCCCGAAAAACTTAACGAGGTTACCCTCGGCCAGCTAATAGAAATGCAGGCCGCGAAAAACCTGAGCGACGTGCAGGCTGTAAGCATACTTTCGGGAACGCCATTACAGCAATTACAAAACATTACACACGCCCCCGATTTGGAAGCGTTTAATCCGCAGGTAGCGTCAATTGCGCATCAAATTAAGTATTTGTACAACAGCGATGCTATCCCTCAAAAAACCACTTTCATTATAGACGGTAAACCCGTTACGGTAAAAGTGATGAAAAACCTTTCGGTTGAACCAGCCGGCGCTTTTTTGGCCGCAAGAGAGATAATTGCCGACGAAATAGCTAAACACATCCAACAACACGGCGAAGAAAACTGGCAGGGTAGCTTTAGCCCATCCCTATCATCCTGTGCGCAGATCCTGGCGCAATACTTTTATTGTCGTGCCACGGGTAAACCCTATAACGAATATGCCGCAGCCGAATTTGAAGAGCAGGTAAGGCAATTACCCGTAACTGATGCCCTGCCGATTGCTAAGTATTTTTTTTTGAACTATCCAACCTTATCGAAACCGAAAACCGGCTTCTGGCATCGCCTGTGTCGGCTATGGAGCAACGGGCCGGTATAAAAAACTTCGAACCATTTAGATATATCAATACCATTAATGCCCTCAGCGGCGGCGATATTACCAAGTGGGATGCTATCCTAAACCTGCCCTACGATAGAGTGCTCACCAAACTGTTGCTCAACAAAACCGAAGCCGCTTATCAAAAGCGATACGCAGAACTGCAACAAGGCAGTTAACGATCATTATTTAAAACCCATTTAATCAGATATTATGCCCATACGAAATCAAATAGCGACTATTGTGCAAACATTAGCCGGCAACCCCAGCTTTATTTACGGCACCGCCGGCGAACTGAACGCGCTGGCCGATGACGCAGCGTTTCCCGGCGTTTTCCTGTATCCATTACAAAACATCGAGATAAAACCGGCCGTAAATGGCTCGGTAGATAATAGCTTCTCTATCTACCTTGAATTTCTGTTTAAAACCGAGTTTGGCCAATACACTGCCGATAACGAAACCTATGTAAACCAGGCATTGCAATTAGCCAATCAATTCATGATAAAGGCATCAAACTACCGGGAGGATAACGGTCGCTATTTCCGTGTAAAGACTGGTGAAAAAGCGAAATGTGTGCCTGTATATAACAAGTTTGATGTAAACACAACCGGGATAGGATTGACATTAACCTTATCGGCTATGTATTCGCCGGATATTGTGTAAAGCCGCTTTGTTTTAATCTAATAAACAATTAAACAATGAATATCATACCTCAAATTATAACTCAGCCGCTCAGTTCAAATGATAACGGTATAAATACCACCTACCGGGCCGCGATCTACATCAGCATTGTTGATGCGGCAACGGGCGAGCAGGTACCCGGCAACGGCATAGGCGTAACTTACCAATATTTTTATAATGGAACGCCCGGTATTACCCGTACGCAAAATGTGATAGGTTCGCTGTTAAAAATAGACGATGCCGATTATCTTGAAGTAAGCAATTACGATGGCCAGCCGGTATATCAGTTAGAGATCAGGATCATAGCGTATGACAATACTGTCCCCGATGAACCACCGGTGGATACCACCAATTGCGATGTTGTTATTACGGCCGTTAATATCGATAGTAAAGAAAGTGCGCCCGGTGCCGATGATGCGCAGATAACCATATTGGCGCAAAGCAGCCAGTTGCCGCTAAACTATAGTTTAGATGGGGTTACTTATCAGCCATCACCAGTTTTTAACGGGTTGCACGGCGGCACCTATATGGCTTACGTTAGCGATGCCCGGGGATGCACAACTACCTACAATTTCAGTATCGAAACGATTAAAAACCTCCTGATAGCCGGCCCCTCGGTTAACATAGGCGGCAGTAATATTTCCCGCTGGAACGCCGCGTTCAATCCGGTGGTTTTCACTTATCAGCGTAAGGATTTTGAAGTAACCAATATCACCGCCGATGGCAATGGCAAAGCGATTATTAATATTAGCGGGAGCCTTGCCGGCCTTAACCCTAAAGACATGGTTTACCTATCCGCCGGCGCCTACAAAGGAGTTTACGAAGTTAAAAGTGTTTCGGCCGGGCAGATCAGTATCGACATTCCCTACACCAGTACTGATCATAACGGCGGATATATCAATATTAATAGCCTGCGGCCGTATTACCAGGTAATAACAGAAATAAGCTATCTTGATAAGGGCACAAGCAATACGCAGATCATCAGATCTGTTAACCGGCCCGACCAAACCGGGTTGGTTAAAGCCGATATATCCAGTTTTTTACAAAGCTTGTTATATGTACAGGATGGAAGTAATTATAGCGAAATAAACTTCCGGGATATCAACCTTTCCGCCAGTTATACTATTCGTTACGCTGAGGTATGGGATAACAACAACCCGATTTATATTTCTATAGAGAACCCCTATTATGTAGTTTATGCGGCAAAGCAATTAGGCGATGCTTATGGCGGCAACCTTGCTAACTACGTACCGTTTCCATCCGTAGACAGCCAAACCAAACGGGCAAGCTGGATAACCGATTTTAGTGAACCAGTATACTCAAATGGTTATCCTTTTGATATCGGCTTTATTTACAGCGAGGCGCTGGCCGGCCTGGATATTTATTGTGAATTAACCATGCTGGATATTAACCGGCAACCCATTACCGGCAGTACGCAGGCAATAGGCCTTTTAAACGAAGATGGTTCCTTCCTAATTAACCAGGACGGAAGCCGCTATATTATAGCCGATTCATCGACAAACGATTTCCCGATAGCCCAACATGTTGGTCTAAACCGGTTACTTATCGACCAAACCTTTCCGCCTGAAGCATATTACTTTACCCTTACCCTAAAATATGATGTGGATGAGGTTACGCACACCATCACCCAAACACAAACAGTGCGGGTTGACGATATGGTGGATGACCGATCGGTTTATCTGCGCTGGATAGGTTTGACCGGCAGCTGGAATTATTACCGTTTTGTATACAACCAGGAAGTTAGCCTTGATGTGCAAAACGCCACTATCATTAAAAACTATGTGTCAGACTGGGCCAATCAATCCGGCATAGAGGAAGTGATCAGCAAAACTGCAGGACAAAAAATGAAGGTGCTGGCCGAGGATCTTTCCGTCGCCGATATAAAAGGATTGCAATCCATTAAATACTCGCCCAAGGTACAAATGCTGGTTAATCGTAACCCGGTAAAATGGCAAACGGTGGTAATTAATACCGCCACCTTTGCCGAGTATGAAACCCGCAACGGACAAGCGCCGTTTAGCGTAACCTTTAACTTACCGGGTATTAATATCCAAACGCAATAGCCCCCGCAACGTATGAATACACTTCAATTATACATAAACGATAACCTTGTCGATCTTTCTGATGATGCACCAATGGCCCTTACCTTCCAGATCAACAACTTAGCAGAGGTAAGAAACCAGCAGGGCAACACCAGTAACCAGTTTAAACTACCGCTTACCCAGCGCAACCGCCGTATTTTAGGGTTCCCGGATGAGGTAGCCTTTACCGACGATAAACCTTACGGCCAGTACCCGGCTAAAATTATGCAGGATGGGCTGGAAATAATACCCTATGGCGTAGCCGAGTTAAATGGCATTGATCAGGATACAGCAGCTATAACCGTTTTATCAGGCAATGTCGATTTCTTTGATGCCATTGATGGTAAGATATACGATATGGGCGACAGCAAAACCGCCCCAAAGGCAGCATCACTTTTTAAATCATATGAACATACCTGGAGCGTAGCCAATGTAGTAGCGTCGCAAAGCCATACACAGGGTTGGATCTGGCCGGTTGTCGACTACGGCAACCTGGTTTATAACCCGGCCGGGCAATGCGAAGTGAACGTACGGTACCTGCGCCCTGGTTTTTTTATTAAAACCGCTATTGATATGATGCTGGCCACTGCCGGTTATACGGGCACAGGTTCTTTGCTAAACAATCCGGTATACCCTGATCTTATCGCGCAGTTTAGCAATAGTTCCTTCGATCATGGTACCGATTACCAAAATCAGCCGGATGTTAACGGAATTAATGTAGCCCTAAGTAACGACCTTTTTGTTGATCACCCCAATGTGCACGACCCGGATGGAATGATCCATTGGTCTGTTAACAACAACCCTTCCGGCCATTTTTTGGCCGGGTATGTTTACAATGCGCCGCAGGATATATCTGTAACCGCAACGGTAACCATCCCCAAATTCAATTTATATGGCCGCGTTACCGATGATGAATCATCTGTTGAGATATCAATTTACGTCAGCACTCCCTCTGCTGGTACATTAGATAAACTGGTGTCGAACATTTTTGATTTTAGTGGCGGTTACAGCGAGGAACCGGGCCATGTGCACGATAGCGGAAGTAACAAAAAAAGTGATACGATAATAAAAGATACGGTTATCTCCGCCAGTGCCGATCTTTCAGCCGGCCAGCAATTGGCCGTAGGTTATTCGTTTCATGGTAAAACACCGGCCTGGTTCAGGCTTTATTCGGGTGCCACCTGGGAAGTTAAAACCAATATAAAAACAGTACAATTCGGTCAGACGGTACAATGCGAACGCATATTTCCAGATATCAGTCAGAAAGACTTGCTTAAGGATGTATTACAAAAATTTGGCATTATTTGTCAAACCGATAATACTTCACGAACGGTAAACTTCGCCGCGTTCAGGGATATTGTAAACAACATACCTGTTGCCAAAAACTGGACGGGCAAATGCCTCGATCAGGGCAAAAGCATCAGTTTTCAATTAGGCGGCTACGCGCAAACAAACTATATGAAGTACAAGCAGGATGATGCTGTTTTGCCCGCAGGCTTTGCCGATTCGCAGATAAACGTAGCCGATAAAACTTTACCTGCCACTGCCGACCTGTTTGAAAGCCAGTTTGCACCTACACTTAACCGCCCGTACATAGGTGGCACCATAGCGCAAATAAAAATGACGGAGATCGATGACGAAAACCACGAGTTCAACATTGGTGTTTCGCCGCGAGTTCTGATCAACCAAAAGATCGATCTGCGCACATATGGTAATGCGAGTATCAGGTTTACCGATGGCAACCCGGCACATGATATAGTGGTGAACGACTGGGTATCCGTACCCTATTTTTACAAACCGGATGGTGAACACAACTTATGTTTTGGCAATATGCCGGGTACCGGCAAACCAGTGCCGGGATTAAAAACCTTGTACTATCCCGAACTACAGAAAATACTGACCCAGACAAAAAAGGTGGTCCGTTATTTCTTGCTTACCCCGCGCGATATTTTAGAACTTGACCTGCTGATGCCTATATACCTGGAACAGGACAGCGCTTATTACTATATCAATAAAATAGATAGCTGGCGCAAAGGACAGCCTACCAAAATTGAATTAATAAAATTAGGCTGATTATGCCAATTATCATTTTAAACATATCTTAAAAAATGAACATCAATACCATAAACACCCTGTTTGACCAGGGCGTATTTACCGAACTCTATAAAGCCGGCTTCATCAACGCCAAAGTATTTACCTACCGCGAAATTTATCTTTGGGTGCAGGCGCAAATACAAACCCGTAACATTACCAAAAATCAGGCTGTGCTTGAGGCAGAAGTAAAATTTGGAAGAGATGAACGCACCATTTGGCGGGCCTTGAACAGTTTTACAGGCACTGACATAGTTGTGTCACCATCGAATTAAATTTTTCTCCCGACTTTTGATCATATCAAACAAGGGAAATATCACCAAAAGAAAAATAGCCACTGACAAACATGTGTCACCAACTGGCAGATAATCTCTCCCGACTTTTGTAATACAACATCAAAGATAGCCCGCCGTTCCAGCCGGAACCATCAGCGGCCAATCAAAATAAACCATCAACAAAACCTCCCGGCTTTCTGGCCTCCGGACTGCACTAAAAAATCGGTGAAATCATCACCAAAAATCTGTGAAATCAAATAATATGAAAATATACCTATACGACACCGAGCAGGACTGCATTGGCACAGGCAGCCTGTCATCTGCATATATCCAACAACAGTTAGAGGTCGCCGGCGGCGCGGATATTGAAGTGCACATCAGCTCGGTAGGCGGCAGCGCGTTCGACGCGATTGCCATTTACGATATGCTGAAAAAATATCCTGGCAATGTAACCACGTATGTGGATGCGCTGGCGGCCTCGGCGGCGAGTGTGGTAGCCATGGCCGGCAAAACTGTGGTAATGAGCAAGTATGCCCTGCTGATGATCCATAAACCTATGGTTGGCAGCGGTGGCAATGCCGACGAACTACTGAAGGATGTACACATGCTCAATATTGTCCAGTCGCGCCTGGCGCAAATTTATATGGACCGTTCCGGGTTGGACGAAGTAACTATTAACAGCTTCATCAACTCCGTCACCTGGATGACGGCCGACCAGGCGCTTGACCTGGGCTTTATCGACCGGGTGGAGGATTACAGCACCAACATTACCAACAGCGCCCTGCTTAAAAAATATACCGGCACCGCTCCTGCTGTTTACCAGCGATGCATAAACAAGATCTTAAACATAAATAACAAACCAGAAAACATGAACATGGAAAACAAAGACCTTATCGAAAAGACCGCTTCGGTGCTGGATAAGATGATGAATTTCTTTAAACGGGTAGTAAACAAACACACCATTACCGACAAAGGCACACTTCACCATGCCGGCGAACTGGCCGAGGGCGCCGAAGTTTACCAGGACGAAGACATGAGCACGCCGGCCATTGCCGACACCTACACCACCCCATCAGGTAAAAAGGTATCGGTAAAGGATGGCAAGGTTGCAGCGGTATCGCCGGAGGCTGAAGAAGCGGAAGACGAAGATGACGATATCCCGGCTGATAGACTAAAAAAAGGCGATGTTCAAAACCGCATTAAAAGCATCAGGGCCAAAATACACGCCCAAAACGCGCTGCTTGCCGAAGCCCGTATCGCACTGGAAGACGCCAATGCCCGCCTGCAACAAACCCGCGATGAGGTGCGCAACGAAATTAAATCAGACTTTACCCCCGAAGGCTCACGCCGCAGCAACAAAGCTAAAACCGAAACCCAACCCTTCTTTGCACCACAAACACCGCTGGCCAAAAACGCGGTAAAAAAGGCAGTTGGCAAAGTAGCCCCCTAACCCCCTGAAGGGGGAACAGGAAGATCCGGACAATAATCAACAGCATAACTATCCCTATAGCAAAAACTAAAATTAAAAAGCTCCCCCTTTAGGGGGTCGGGGGGCTAAACTTTATGGCTCAATTTACATTTACAAACAACACCTACGCCGGCGAAGCGCTGGCAGGTTTTATGGCAAGCACGCTGCTGGAGGCCGACTCGGTGAAACGCGGGCTGCTTACCGTAATTAACGACGTTAAATCGCGCAAGATCATTCTTGATGTGGATGATGATGTGAAACTACAAGACCCATCGGGCATTTTTAACGATCAGGGTACCACCGCCCAACAAACCGAAAGCTACCTTGACCCGGTGGTGTACGAATTTATGAAACAGGAACAATGGGATAAACTGGCCCAAAGCTGGGAAGCCCAAAGCCTGGCACCCGGTGCCTTTGGCGACTATGAAGGCGTGGTAGACCTGTCGGACTTTATGGTGCAGCGCTACCTTACTAAAATACAAATAGCTAACGAGCGTTTGTACTGGCTGGGCAAAGCCGCCACTAAAGAAGCCACCTTCACCGCCGACTTTCAGGGTTTACTGCCCGCCATCGCCACCGCATCTGGCGTTTACAAAGTTGGTTTAGGCAAATCGGCTACCAGTATGGCAGCTACGGCAATCAGCGCAAGCGGCGTAGTAACCGTAAGCAGCACAGCTACATTAGCCGATGGCGACGTAGTAACCATTACCGCCGTAACCGGTACCAGCAAGGATACCACCAATGGCGGCTCGGGTGTGGACGTGCAGGGTCAATCATATTTTATACAAGTGTTAAGCGCTACTACTTTTAAACTGATCCGCAATTACCAGGAAGTGAATACCCGTAAGGCTGCTTCTTTCACCGGCACCTCATCGGCCGCAACAGTTAGCTATATCAATGCCAGTAATGTACTGGGTGTATTAAGCGGCGTATTCTCTCAATTAGATCCGGCCGACCGTATCCAGGATGATTTTAACCTGCAAATACCATTACACATAGGCTATGCATACGCGCAGGCTCAGGCCGCACAGGCTACCAATGTATTGAATGCCTTTACCGATAAAAAGAAGATGGATTACCTGGGCATCCCACTGCAACTGATGAACCACTGGCAGGCGAATACCATACTGGGCGCCCGTTCATCTAACCTGTTCCTGGGTGTCGATCTGTTGGGCGATGCATCCGAACTTTCAACCGTTTATATGAAGCCCTACACCAACGACAACGTGGTACGTATGAAGGCCCGCATGAAGGCCGCCGTAAATTTCAAATTTGCTAACGAGCTGTTCTATTTAAGTGCGTAGTGAATGGTTGATTGGGTTGATTAAGTGAAATTGCAATCATTACATCTTCCAAACCCAATCAACCTAATCAACCCAATCTAACATAATCAACAAAAAATAACATGCCCATTTACAATAAAATAAATGCCGGTTTTGCCCTTGGGGCAGCCGCGCCGGTAACAGCCGGAATTGAAGATGTGATCTACATTTTTAACGAAGATGACATCACCCTAACCTACGATACCATGAACCCGCTTATCGTAACCGGCCTGACCGCCGTAGGCAGCGCCACTGTTTACAAATTTACCGGTACTAACAATAGCTTCAACACCGTATCTAAACTGGCTAAAACCCAGGTAGGTCCACGCTATACCGAAGAGATCGATTTCAACATCGCCGGCTTGTCAAGTTCGGTAAAGACACAACTGATGGCCATGGGTTATGGCCGTGTGAAAGCTATCACCATTAACAATTACAAAGCAGGCGACTCGGCCATCGAATTATTCGGCGCTGTAAACGGCCTGATCCTGACCGATGCCGAACGCAATGCCGCGGATGAGGGTGTTGAAGGCGGCTACAAACTGAAGCTAACCAATCCTGACAAACTGAGGGAACCTTATCCGCCACGCGCCGTTTCTATCGCGCCGGAGTCAGGCTCGGCAACCTATGCCAGTACTTTGGCAGCTTTAGAAGCATTGGTGGATTAAATGGTTTAGTTGATGGTTCATAGTTCATAGCACTTATGAACCATCTTAAAATGCTAATCATGAACCATTAACTATCAACCATGAACTCAAAGAAATACATCTTAAAACCCGGCAAACACCAATTTGCTCCTGGCGAACATGCCCGGCATGATAATGAAAGTTTGACCGATGCAGAAGCGAAGTGGTACTTAGATCGGTATCCGCATATTAAGGCTTTGTTCAGCACGTTACCGGAAAGCAATAGAATTAAAAGAAAACGAATCGGTGTAATCGCACCAAAATCTGTGAAATCCCCAATAAATGAAAACCTATCTGCCACAAATTGAACGACGCATTGTAGTACGCCCTAACCAAACCTACGGCATACTGAATTACGATCTGGACAATGCCTATCCCCAACGTATGCTGGAACTGGTGGGCAACTCCCCTACCGCCAAAGATTGCTGGAATAAACGGTCCAAATTTATAGCCGGCAACGGGTTTGAAGAACATAGCTTGGGCAAACAAGTGGTAAACAACAAGGGCCTCACGCTGGCTAAACTACTGAAAGCCATCGCATCAGACAAGGCTTTGTTTTGCGGGTTTGGTATCCATATAAATTATAATGCCAACTTCAGGATCGCTTCAGTCAATTATATAAAGTTCGAGGACATACGCATGGGCGATACCGACTGCCCGGAAACCGCTGATAAATACGCCATCTATTTTGACTGGGGCCGAAAGACCTGGAAAAACATCATGCGCAGCAAGATCACCTTCCTAGATAAGTATGATCCTGATCCGGAAGTAATTAAACAACAGGTGTTAGCCGCGGGAGGTTGGGAGAACTATAAAGGTCAATTGTTTTATTTCAATCCGGAAGTTGATGATTATCCCTTGATTGAAGCCGACAGCGTTTGGGAGGATTTTGAGACTGAAGCCGGCATTAAGGTATTTAATAACCGCGAGGTTACCACCGGCTTCCTGCCGTCTACCATGCTGTTTATGCAATCGCGCAGGGAGGAAGCAGATAACTCGGGCCCGGATACGGGCGATGAAGCCGTGAGCAATATACCCTCTCAATTAGAAAAGGATCTTGGTGCCTTCCAGGGTGCCAAAAGCGCGCAGAAGATCATTGTGATAGAATACGAAGACGAATCATCCAAGCCCGAATTTAAACCTTATGCCATTCAAAATAATGATAAGTTGTTTGAAACTACCGAGCGATCGGTAGAAGCCCGCATCATTAAAGGATTCTCGGTACCAAAGGAATTGGTGAACGCCGAAAAAGCATCGGGCTTAAGTAACGGCAGCGAAAAGAAGCAAGCCATTCTCGAATTCAATGACAACACAGCGCCCGAACGCCTGGAGATCTCTGAAGTATTTGCCGAAATATTTAACCGGTTTTATATCGATATCAACCCATCAGGTAATTGGGATATCATCCCGGTTCCGGCCGATGTGGCTGACAATAGCGCCGGTATAGCAGCGGGTAACAGCATTAATCAGCTATTACTGTCCGATCTTCCGGCAAGCAGTAAATCAGCCATTTTAATATACGCATACGGTTTTAAACCAGCCGAAGCGGAGGCTATGGTGATTGATTAATTACCAGTACACACCACACATAGTCAACGACTATGGACAAATTAAAAATTCATAAATAATTTCTATATGAATATTATCGATCAAACAACCTTTCAACGCTTCGAAGATATCAGCACGAATATTAAACCCGAGCGGCTGGGCGTGTTCATCAGCAAAGCGCAGGAACTCGACCTGAAACCTTTTTTAGGCTACGCATTATACTACGATCTGATGCAACACTTTAACAATGACGGCGTACTTAAAACCGACACCCCACAAGCCTACAAAGACCTGGTAAATGGCACCGAATACCTGGACAAGCGTGGCCACATTGTTTTATACCAGGGGCTTAGTCCACTGTTGGTTTACTTTGCCTTTGCACGCTTTATCGAGGACGACTCGGTGCACTACACCGCAACCGGCCCGGTGATCAAACAGCGCGAAGGCGGAAATTCGCTTAGTGCGGCCGAGATCGCCAAACTGGTAGAACAACAACGCAGTACTGCAAATGCCTATGCTAATGAAACCGAGCGCTTTCTGCGCGATCACAAAAAGCGATTTTCCGTTGTGGACATACAACCCTAAAAACAAATCGGCCCGCCAGGCAGGGCCACGGATCAGAGGCGTAGACAAAACCGAATTTAATTACAACGCAAGGGACGAGTTTAACTGCTTATCGCCAGTGTAAATCTTCATAATCTAAAATTATCATGGATAAAAAAATAAGCGAATTAACATCTGCTTCCGGTATCGATTCGGCCGATGTTTCCATCCTCGTTCATAACAATACCGACTATCAATTTAGCTTCGCCACGCTACTGACGTTTATCAGCAGCAACCTGCCTATCGGTGCCGCAATTACCTTCGGCACAACACTGCCGCAAAACACCAGCGGCAAAAACGGTGATGTATTTGTAAATACTTCGGCCGCATCCTTCGCTCAAAAAATATCAGGCACATGGAATGTAGTTTACACGCTGCCTGCGGCAGGCAGCCTGGCAAATAGCACCGTACTTTATGGCATTGGTGTACCTGCAAATGGTACCGGCAACAATAACGATACCTATATTAATACCAACACCGGTGCATTTTATAAAAAAACATCGGGCACATGGAGCCAGGTATTTACGATGCTAAACGGCCCAGCCGGTGTAAAAGGCGACAAAGGAGATAAAGGCGATGCGGGAAATCCAGGCAGAAGCGTATTAAACGGCTTGACAAATCCATCAAACCTAACAGATGGCATCAATGGCGATTTTTATGTAAATACAGCTACCTATACCCTATTTGGCCCGAAGACCGGCGGTATATGGGGGCCTGGCACTAACATAGTTGGTCCGATAGGCGAGAAAGGGGATACTGGTGATACCGGCCCAAAGGGCGATACCGGAGATACGGGTGCGACGGGAGCAACAGGTGATAAAGGCGACATTGGCAATACAGGCCCCATGGGATCTACAGGCCCTAAAGGGGATACCGGCGATGTGGGCACAACAGGTCCCAAAGGAGACACCGGGGATGCCGGGCCGACCGGCGCCAAGGGCGATACCGGCAACACCGGACCAGGTGTTGCTACTGGTGGCACGGTTGGGCAGGTACTCAGCAAAGTAAACAGCACGGACTTCAATACACAATGGGTGGATCCACCAATTGGTATTGTAAAATCATCGGGCGCAGAACTGAATACCGGTACCGACGATGCTAAGTTTGTTACAGCTGCAGGGCTGGAGGATTCTAAATATTTAACACAATCAGGTGCTAAAGTCTCGGCTACGGCAAGCGGCACAAATACTTATACTGCAACAATATTTCCTGCAATAACGGCTTACAACAGCACACAGCGTTTTTATATTCTTTTCACAAATGCCAATACCGGTGCTGCAACATTAAATCTAAATTCTTTAGGTGCTAAAGCGATCAAGAAAAACGTAAGCGTGACATTAAGTACTGGCGATATATTGGCTGGGCAAATCCTTTGTCTTGCCTACGATGGCACAAATTTTCAAATCATCAACTCATTTCCTGCAGCAATTCCTACTGTATCAAGTGGGGAAAAATTATTATCAATAACATCTACCGGTGTACAAAAGAATTATGATGCGGTAGATCAGATCATAAGCTCATCTGCTTTAACATCTGCTGATTGGACTAGTGGGGCAATATCATACACAGGATTTACTGGTCAATATGCATTTGATGCAAATTATAGATATGATTGTGTAGGTGTTAACTCATGGAAACGCAGTGTATTTAGTAGCAACTCCATTGACCTTTATCTTTCCCCCATAGATGACTCCGCAGGAGCAAAAACAAGTACTGAATTAAATGCAGCCTATCCTTCGGCATCAATAGGACAAAAAGTTTACGGTATACAATTCTATTATGAAAAGTACAGTTCTACAATTTGGAAAAAAACCGCATCAATAGACGCATAAAGTATGGCACATTTATATAAACAAGGTAACATACTTTACAAAGTTGGCGGTAATGTATTTACAATTGGGGACAAATATGTTTATACTGGTGCTCCACAAACAACAACCAGCACTAACGCACAGCGCATTTGTTGGGATTCAGCTACAAATAGAATATACGTACCCAATGCAACAAATGGCACTGTTCAGGTAATCAACGGATCAACATTTGCTACGATAACAACAATCACTGGCATTCCAAATGCGACAGCTGTATCTGTTTCCAATGGAAAAATGTACGTATTAGATGGCAATGGGCTGCTGTACAATTACAATGCAAATACATATGTTTTGTTGAACACCCCCATAAATATTGGGGGAGGTAATGGGATTAGTATTGATCCCGTTGCGTCTCACAATACAGCTATAGCGCTAAAATATGGCAGTGGAACTAATGGGAAAGCATTTATAATAAATACAATAACGGACACTATAACAGGTTCATTCCAAGTTGATACTGGTTATTGTATTGCCCATGATCCCATATTACCGCAATATTACATAGTAGGAGGAAGTGACGGCCGTTGTTTTACTTATAATAGTATAACTCATACACTAATAAGCACCACTATATGGAACAGTTTTTTAATTACAAGTATTGCTTTTGATCCCATTACACAAAATAATAGATTTTTAGCTATTCAAAGGGATGGCGGTATTTATATAATAAATAATACAACACTTGGCGTGATTGGCACAATAGATGGCATTGGTATAACATATAACACAAGCTATGGTATAGCTTATGATCCCAATCCTGCTAATAACTTATTTGTGGCTTGCAATAATTTGTTAGGCAAGTTACAAGTCGTAACTCAATCAAGAATATAAAGGATGGCCTTAGTCTCGCTACCATCTTTCATGTTTTAATCAATCAATTATATCAAATCTCTTACGCTTTTAATCCCCAATACAATATGATGCAACTAAGCGATCATGGCGAAGCCATTATTAAAAATTTTGAAGGCTTACGCCTCTCTGCCTACCGCGATGCGGCAGGCTTTTGGACCATCGGCTACGGTTCAACCCGTTATCATGATGGTAAAGCTGTAAAGCCGGCCGATAAACTGGCTAACGAGCAACAGGCAGATGCCCTGCTGCGCAACACATTAGGGGCATACACCGATGCGGTTAATCATAAGGTTAAAGTGCCTTTAACGCAAAATCAATTCGATGCATTGGTTTCCTTTACCTACAATACCGGCACCGCGTCGGGCAAAACCTTGTTCGAAAAGCTAAACGCAAAAGATTACCAGGGCGCGGCAGATCAACTGACAGAATGGAATAAAATAACCGATCCGCATACCGGTCAAAAAATAGTGTGCGATACATTAGTTAAACGCCGTGCCGCTGAGCGCACCTTATTCTTAAAACCATGACCAGTATAGAACATCAGCAACTAAAAGGCATCACGCTAAAAAACCTGGTGGTAACGATCATGAGCACAGCCAGTATCGTCGCATCGGTAATGACCACTTACTTCCAGTTAAAAAGCGACATCAACGATGTTAAAACACAACAGGAAGCGCAAACACGGGTAAACGAAATCCGCCTGAAAGTACTGGAAGGCCAGGTTGCCTTGCTACAAACCGAAGTTGAACAATTAAAAAAACACAATAATTAACATGAGCTTAAAAACATTTTTAGCAAAAATTTGGGCAGGTATTAAGTCTCTATTCGACAAGATACCCGCCGATCTGAAAACGGCCATACATATTGGCGTATTGGTAACCGAAAATGTAAAAAAATTTACGGATTCGCCGGTGGCCGACATTTTAACAGTATTAATTCCGGGCGATATTGACGACAAAATAAAAGAAATACTACGCAAGCAACTGCCTGTTATACTAACCGAATTGAAGTTGGCTGATGAATGCGCCGGCTTAACAGATCCGGCAGAGATTACCGCATGCGCAGTAAAGGTTTTACAAAACATGGATGGTAATATTCAAGGCGCGTTCCTGCATAATTTATCCATCTTGGTTGCCCAGGTAGCGGCCGATGGCCAGTTGAACTGGCGCGATAGTGTTTACCTGTTAGAATGGTATTATCAACACCAATATAAAAACGCAGCTTAAACGTTTGCCCTAAAACATCAAAAGTTCCGTAAGGAACTTTTTAATTTGATTTCTGAAGTGCCCGGAACGAGATTCGAACTCGTACATCCTTACGAATGCCACCCCCTCAAGATGGTGCGTCTACCAATTTCGCCACCCGGGCTTGTCTATACCTGTCAGTTTAAACTGATTTTTTATTATTCATTAAAAAACCCTCAAAATCTGCTGATTTGAGGGTTTTGGATGTGCCCGAAGAGAGACTCGAATTGTCCCCTGCGTTCACTCCTACCGTCTTATCGGCTGCAAAACTAATATTTTTTGCCATTTTCTATATTATTTTACACCGCTTTTTACACCGTAATTAGCGGTTTTTTTATTGTATCCTGTATATCGGTTTACGGGTGGTATACTCAAATATCGCATTCTCGGTAAGCTCAATAAAACGGTCAATTTGCGGGTCGGTTAAGCTATTGGCATTAACAGTGATCCCGCCACCGCTGGATGAAAACTTAATTGTCTTCACCGTCCAAAACTGATAGATCAGGTACCCGATTATAACTACAGCAATGGGTATAGCCAGGTTGATAGGCTGGGCTTGTGTATAGTACTGTAACAGGTTAACAGCGATTGCAAATGCGGCTATGTACAGGGTAACGGTTAAAATGCGCGGTATGTGGCGGCGCTCATACTCTACATAGCTAATTTCCGAAAGCCTTATCGAATAATACACACCATGCCTGTAGTAGCGCAGCCGGTAGTTTGTGAGGTAAAGGTCATTACCGGCCGTGGCAATCTCCTTTTCAAATTCTTCAATGGGTAATTTGTCTGCCATGGCTCGTATTATTTAAAAACAGGGTCTCTGAACGTATAACTGGGTTGGGATGGCGTTAATGTGATAGTTTCAGATGTATTCATCGATGGACTTCTTTTGTAGCTAACCCTTCCAGTTAGCGATTTTATAGCATCGCCGTACTGTATCCAAAATTCTACGGTTTTAAGCCCTTTGGCAGCGCTTGAACTAACGGTTTTATTAAAAGGCTGTCCCGCCTGTACGGTTAATGATACTGGTGCGCCGCTCTCATTAGTGTAAATCACACTGTAATTAAGATCGGTCGTTGTAGGCGTAAAGCTGTATTCAATAACCGTGTCAGAAGTAGTCGTGCCGTTGTTATTAGTCGTTTTAACGCAGCCGACCAATGGCAATAGCCATAGTAATAAGTAAGTTTTTTTAATCATGAAATTAAGGTTTAAGTAAGCAATAGTTAATTATTGTTTTTGCATTCGCAGCAGTTGTATAATTTCTTCTTTGTCTTTAACTTGTTTTTCCAGCATCTCTACTTTTTGCTGCAAATTTTCAACCTGATACTTTACCACAGGCTCATTGAGCACCGAATGATTAGCCTGGTTATTTCTGTCCCCTACAATTGATTGAAAGGTCGAACCTTCCTCAAAAAAGGCATGTATTGGCATATTTAGGACGCTAATCAGTTTTTTTAAGTCTCGCAATTTTATGCTTTCACCAGCCAGCCCGGCCTTTAATCCGTCAAAAGACATATCCAATTCATTCACCAGCCACTTAAAAGTTTTACCCTGACGGGCTAACTCTTCATCAATTAGATTTTTTAGGTCAATTTTTTTCATCTGAAAATCAGATAATTATAAATTATAATTCTATTTATTTGATTTTTTGAATTCAATTATTTTGAATTAACAATTCGATTATTTAGAATTGCATCACGATAATTCGTTAAACATATACAAAAAATCGTGAACGGACTGCAAAAAAGTGGAGATAAAGGGACAGCGCAAAGCACCCTCTTTAAGGTTGGAGTTAAGTGTTTTATCATAGGTTGAAAATTTTGGCAGTTTGAGCGTAAAAGCATAAAAAAGTTTAGTCACACCACACAAATATTTAGTAATGTCAAAAAAGTACGCAATAGATGAACAGTTAGACCTCCTGCCCATGGTCAAGCGAAAAAAAGCAATCGCCGCTTTGCCGGGTCTGCTGAATGTTCAATACAACACCTTCCGCATATACTGCAACCTCGAAATAGGGGATACCGGCGATATACCGGCTGAAAAGGTAGCTCTGTTGGAAAAATTTTTCGGCATCGAACCCGGCAGCCTGCGCAATTATCAGGTAACCACCCCTACACTGGATGAACTGATAAAGCAGGAAACGGCGGCGTAGTGGATTATGCATATAGCATATTCCCGGCTCAATAATACCGGGCCGCCAACTAAAGAGCAGTTAACCCGGCAACAGCAATTTGCCCTTAAGATGGCTGTTAAGCAGTATAAAAAAGCCTGCCGCGACTACGCAGGTCGCATAGCGGCTATACAAAAACGAAATCCCGGATGGTTTCCAAAATTCAACTTTAACCCATAACATAAAATCATGAAAAAGGAAAAATTTAAAACAGAGGTTACTGAAAACAAAATTATCGAAAAAGGCACAGGCGTCGAATACCATGAGGTAACCCTGCGCTTTAATGCGGCCGATCCGAAATCGAAATTTAAAGCCAGTTCAATGATGACTTTTTTAATTCAGACCGACCCAAATTACATAACCAGGATGGCGACCGAAGATAACGAACCCGACCTTTCACCGGCCGCTTTTGGCCTTGCAAAAGGATAAGCCATGAAAGCCACCCCTACCACCGCCCGCCGCAACGAACTCTTAGCCAAAAAATATGAGTTGGAAAAGCTGATCCCGGATACCATCGACCCCGTAGCGGTGGCAAAGCTGCGCGAAGATTACCGGGCTATTTTAAACGAACTGGAAACCTACTATTTCGATGAACCTGTTAAACAACCAAACCAATGATAACCCTACCTCCCGATTACTCGCGCGAACAGTTACGCGCTGATCTCCTGATTACCATCGGCGGCTACCAGCCAGGCACCTACTACGAAGATGGCGGCAGCATCAAAATTGAGATTGCGAAGCTGACCGATACCTACATGGTAACCCTGATCCTGGCTTTCCGTACCTGGAAATTTTTCTATCCCGAAAGCGAATACATGGGAAAGGCGGTAACAGCATGAAGTACTTTATCATAGCCGTCATGTTTGCCATACTGGCCGCCTTTAGCGAAGCCCTGGCCGATCTGTTTACCGGATACGGGCACTTTACTGTAGTAGTGTGCTTTTTGGCGGTGTATGGGGTGCTTATCAAAATGGTATACGAAATATTAACCGCCGCTATCCCTAAAGAACTTGAACGATGAACGAAACCACTACCACCCCGACCAATCGCGACCGCTTTTTAGCGGGAGAAAAGTTCCTTATCAAAGGATTGGGTTGGCACTATTACAAATTACAGCTAACCGAACCCATTAAGCTAATACACCGGGATGGCATCCCAGTGGCAGCGCTGACCTCATACGATGATAGGATGATCTATTATTACGAAAACGGGCAGCATGGAACAGTTTTTTATTCTGAAATGAACTTCAATCTATGAGCCAAACCACTACCACCCCAACCACCCGCGACCGCTTTTTAGCCGGTGAGAAATTTCGCATCAATAGTAGTGAAACACTTTATTATGACCAATACACGCCGGATGCTGCATGTATATCAGATAACGATAGAAATTACTATTGCAGCATCCGTAACATAACCGATGAAACATTCAGTGTTTGGGGCTTTTTTATCGATGTATCGATCAATCGTACTTATAATTTTTCAGACCTAAACTTTATCTAAGCCATGCCTGAAACCACTACCACCATAAACAACCGCGACCGATTTTTAGCCGGTTGCAAGTTCAGCACCGCCCCGCTAAAGCATGTAAAGGCTTTTGAATACCGCGAAGTATTCGAAGTGGCTTATATCGCCTTCGAAGGCCGAATGTATTGCATTGTCGAAGCCATAAGCAACGAAGGTATACACGTAAGCAGCCAGGTGTTTAACGCGCAATTCAGCACGTCCCTGCTTTTTTCCGACATGATCTTTTAACCCTAACCGCTATGAGTACCAAAACACCCCGTATCAACTACAGCCACAATTGGAATAACAAGCTGATGTGCATTGCGCACACCACCATACGCCCCAGGAATGATGAAAAATTTATCGTTGGTCGCATTTTCGATATCTGTTTAGATGGCGAGGTTATTGGCGAGGGCATTATCCGAACCATCGTACATTTTAAGCTCTACCAGCTTAATGAAACAATGGCGCAGATAGATACCGGTTACGACAGGCAGACCGCCATCGAAATGATGAAAAAGGTATATGCAGGTTGCCGATACGATTACGATACACAGGATTTTAGCCTGATCACCATCCGTATGCCCGATACGCGGGTACCCTATTGTATCCCTACACTTCTTAAAAAGACCGACCCGCAGGCCTGCCTGTTCCCCGAAAGCGAAGGAATGAGCCGACACCCATCCGCACACGAAATTTTCGAGCATAACCAGCAACCCGCTTAACCTTTTAATCCACTAACCTAACCGAGAAAATGGAAACCTGTAAAAAGTATGACGAATTGCCGCAATCTGATAAAGAACAGATACTGCAATTAATTAAAAAAATGAAGGGTAAATCATGGATTTGCGATGTGATTATCAAAGAAAGCGACTTAAAATCCTACACCTTTTTTGTATCTGTTTTGAAGTACAATACCGTTAAGGGTTGGGCCACAAATGGCTATATACGTCAAGACAAATTGCCTGACAACATTTGGCGACTTTCTTATAAACCCAAGGTAGTAAAAGGCGAACAGGACAACGCCGGACGCATAAAAGCCTATTATTAGCCCCTCGCCTATCGCATAAAACCAATACGCTTAATTAAAACCAAAACTAACTATGTGTGCAAACCCAAAGTACAACATCGGGCGGCTTATATCCGCTATGCCCGGAAACCCCAAAAGCAACCGCTATAAATTCTGCATCGAACTGCATATCGATATCCGCACCCTGGATAATTGGGACGCGGTGCCCGCCGGATCGAAACACAGTATTTCGGCCGACCACCTGTTAAAAGCCGCATCATTTTTAAACTGCCAACCTACCGAATTGATAAATGGCTAAAAAGCAGCATAAAAAAACCGAAGCTATCGACGCTACGCAGTTGGATACCTATTTCAAACAGCGTATGCACCACCTGGGCATTACCAATACGGCCGACCATGTAATCACTTACGAGAACCTGGAATACCCCGGCGTATATGCCGCCCAACCTATTTTTTCAGAAACCGAGCGCGGCGACATTGTGATTAATTACCCCTGTCTTTACGGCGGCCTGGAATACATTACCGATACCGAAAAACCATTTACCCGCCTGCGTATACACCCCGATCATACACAGCGCGACGGTTTTGGTCGGGCTATTAAATACCTGAGCGAAAAAGGCAGCGGGGTACACATCTTTCACCCGCCGCTGATCCTTAAAAAGTTTGCCGATAAAGAAAAGATCAAAACCCTGTATGTGGTAGAAGGCGAATTTAAAGCATTTGCCGGGGCCGCGCTGGATATTGATATGGTAGGCATTGCCGGTATACAAATGTTTGCCAGCGCCGATAAGCGCTTGCATGAAGACATTGTAGCTATACTCAATACCTGCCAGGTAGAACACCTGGTGTTATTGATGGATGCCGATGTGCACCACCTGGAATGGGACGCGGATTTAGAGCCAAACAAAGATTTAAGCAAGCGCCTTTTTGATTTCTTTACCGCTGTACGCCGCTTTAAAGAGTTGGCTTTAGACCATGTAAAGGATATTTACTTTATGCACCTAAGTCAGGACAATATGCCTGATAATAAGGGGCTGGATGATCTGATCTTTTCAATACGAAACCAAACCCCGGAACGCTTACCCGAATTGGTAACCGACCTGTTGACACTGGCGGCACGAAAGCCAGGCAGGCTATTTGTCGGCCACAAGATACGCGAATTAGGCCCCGATAAAATTAAAGCCTTATTCTTTCTTGACTTTCATAAGCGCGTACCGCAATCATTTTACAACCGGTACGATCATATTATCGATGACCGGCAATTTACCTTCTACAAAGGCCGCTATCAGAACAAACCAACCAACGGCCTTGAGTTGGTACGCCACCAGGACGCGGATAGCTTTATGCGCATCGGTACCGATTATGTGAAAGTGATCTACGTACCCGACGCTAAAAAGATCATGCGCCGCAAGCTAAAGGGCTGGACATCGGGCGAACTATCGCGCGATTACGAAAAGAACGGGGTACCCGGCTTTTTTCAGATGATCCCCCGGTACGATGAATATTGTAACGTCCCCTGTAACGATGACGGTTACGAACAGGTAATAGGATCGTGCTATAATATGTATTTTAAGCTAACCCACCAGCTTTCAGAGGGTGCCTGGCCTACCATAAAAGCCTACCTTAAACATGCCTTTGGCGAAGCCGTGCTATCCAGCGGGCATACTAATTACGACCTGGCCCTCGATTACCTCAATATCCTTTACCGCATTCCCACACAACGTTTGCCCATCCCGGCGCTGGTGAACCGCAAACGTGGTACGGGTAAATCAACCTTTTTGTTCCTGGTGAAAGAAATGCTGCAAGAAAACGCCGCCTTTATCAGCAGCGAAGATTTGAAAGACCAGTTTAATAGCGACTGGGTACCCAAAGCGGCCATCCTGATAGATGAAGGCTTTATCGAAAAAAAGGCCACGCTGGAAAAGCTGAAAAGCTACAGCACTGCACATACCATCAACCTGCGTATGATGCACGTAGGCAGGCAGGAAATACCTTTTTTTGGCAAGTTTATTTTAACCAGTAACGACGAGGACAATTTCGCCGGTATTGATGACGAAGAAGTACGCTTTTGGGTGAACAAGGTGCCGGTGCTGACCGAAGAAGACCCCGACCTGTTAGACAAAATGAAAGCCGAATTACCGCACTTTCTTTACTACCTGTCAACCCGCGAAGCCTTGCACCCAAAAAGAACCCGCAGCTGGTTTTCCAATGACCTGATAGATACCGAAGCCGGGCAACGCGTGAAGAAAGCAAGCCGCGGGTGGCTGTATAGCGAACTGGAAACCATTTTGCAGGAAAGCTTTGTAAAATACCAGTACCACACGCTGCATTATACTATTGGCGAACTGGTAGAACTGCTGAATAACCGCAACGCAGCCGTCAAGTTTCGCCAGGCCGATGTAAAAAAGCAGATGTTCGATAAGTTTCACCAGGAAGCAAAGCTAATGCGCTATTATTTCCCCACTGATCCGGCCGGTCGCAATAACCTGTTACCCGATTTGGAACAAAAGTTAGGGCGCGTATACCGCTTTTTCATCACCGATTTTTATAGCGATGCCGAATTGCGTACGCTATGCGAGGGGGAAGATGCAATTTTCGATTACCCGAAACTCATAGCCATGAAAGCCACCGATAGCGAACTACCTAAAGACGCTTTTAACGATCCCTTTAACCCTGATAACAATTAACCTTTAATAAGCATGGAAAATACAATTGAAGTAACCCCCGAATTTATGGCCTGGGTACACGCGTTAACGTTGGCCGGGTATGACCGGGAGATCATTATTAACCTGGCAGATGGAGCCTTTATAGTGGGCTTGTATAATGCGGGTGTTACACCGGCGGCCGCTATTGAAAAGTACGCGGAATTTATAAAAGGAGAACCGCAGCCCAGCGACATGACAGCCTTTTGGGCAGCGAGGAAAAAAACACGCTCAGGAGAACTATCACTTTTTGATAGCAACAATAATGAACCCTTTGAACCCGATTTCGGAGAATTTTTTTAACCCTTAAACCATGGCAAAGCAGCAGAAAACTTTCCGGCTAAGAAAAATTAGCGATGGCCGCTTTATTGTCGGTTTTTTTCAAGGGCATTGGGCAAAGCTGGGCTACCGCAATACGCTGCGGTTCAGCAGCTCCGATGCCGATAAGTGGATAGCCGCCAACCCATGGTACGAAAAAGTAAAGTAAGTATTACCCCATGCCCTGCGATTACAAACAATACCCACCCAACTGGAAAGCCACATCGCTAACCGAAAATACAGACGTAACCATCGGCTTAACCAATACAAATTATTTTAATAATGCAACGAGTGATAAATTTTAGCGGTGGTAAAATCAGCGCCTTAATGACAATCTTATTAAAACCGACGCCGGATGACATAGTGCTTTTTACCGACACCGGCAGGGAGCATAAAAAAACCTACAAGTTTATTGATGATTTCGAGCGTTACGAGGGTATAAAAGTTCACCGGGTTACCTACACGCATAAAAAATCACCTGGCTTAACAGGGATGACCGCACTAAACCGTAAAAAAGTTTATTTACCTAACCGTGTAAAGCGCATTTGTACGGTGGAGCTAAAAATACTGATGACTAAGCGGTATCTGCGTTCAATAGGTATCCAGCGCTTTGAACAGTTTATAGGTTTTAGGGCCGATGAACAGGATAGAATAATCGGTTTAAAAAGTCAATATAAAAAAGTTTCTACCCGCTTTATTTTGAATGAGCAGGGGGTTACAAAACCAATGGTAGATCAATATTGGTTGCTGAAACCCTATACTTTGGAAATTCCCAGCATCTTAGGTAATTGCGATCTGTGTTTTTTAAAGGGTAAAGCTACTATAATCCGTATCCTGCAATTATTCCCCGAACTTGCAGAACCATGGATCGCTGATGAAGATGAAATGAGCGCCCGAACCGGCAAACAGGTATCATATTTTTCCGATATCACCTACCGCCAACTTTTACAAATTGCCCAAAGTCAAAAAACACTATTCGATGAGGTTAACCTTGAAAAGTTAGCCCCAGCTTATTCATGCTCCTGCACTAATTTTTAACCATGCCAGCCCCCTATAAAACCTATTTCGGCGGTAAAAATGGGCCGGGTACCATGCAAACCCAAATCAACCATATACCGCCCTGCGATGTGCTTATATCGCTGTGCCTGGGCAATGACGGCATGATTGCCAACATACACCCGGCACAGCTTACCATCCTAAACGATATTGACCCGCAGGTAATAGCCGCCTGGCAGCCCTGGGTAGCTGCGCACCCGCAGGCCGGGTGTTACCGGCTGTACAATATGGATGCGGTAGACTTGTTGAGATCTGTTATCGCAGAAAAATACGATACTCCAGCTACCGTAATTTACATCGATCCCCCGTATTTAAAATCAACCAGGCGCAGCCAGCGCGATGTATACCGCTTTGAAATGTCCGAAGCGCAGCATATCGCGCTGATAGAAGCCGCCCTGGCCCTTAAACATGCCCGTATCATCTTTGCGCATTACCCCTGCGCCCTGTACGACCGTATGCTTACCGGCTGGAATACCACCGACTACGATAGCCAAACCCGCAAAGGCAAAGCCCGTGAGCGGCTTTATTACAACTACCCGCTAACCGGCAAGCTGCACGATTATAATTTCATTGGCGAAAACTTCCGCAGCCGTGAGCGTAAAACCCGAATTGTAAAAAACATGCTGGCTAAAATTAACCGGCTTGAACCCGATCTACGTAACCGCATCCTTACCGAACTACAGCAGCAAGCCGCCGATATCGCATCGCAACAATAAGCGATACGTGATCAAACACCTGGTATCCCCTTATATTTTTGCGATGCGGTCCGTATCGCATTTTTTTGCGGTGGCTGCCGGCACCGCATATTTTTGCGATGCCGGCAGCCACCGCAATTTTCTGCGATAATGCCGGCCGTATCGCACATTTACGCGATACAGGACTTGTCATGTGGCCACACTCGCATTTTCCTTCGATAATGCATGTTTAATTAGTATAAAATATTAGATATAAAGTACTAATTGACAGGTACTTACATTTTATTTATCTTAGCTACCTAAATCAAATTAACATGACATTAAAACAAGCTATTCAAACACTTAGCGAAGAAACCCAAACAGCCGTAAACATGGTTTATGAAGGCCACAGCGTAAAATCCTTAATGATAGGCGTGCAATTTATGGGCGATGTTAACCAGGCGATTGCGAAAGCGACGCAAATATGCAGCGGATGGACAGAAATACCGGACAGCCTTCAATTTGAGCATTATGTAGTGCTGAAAAACAGCGATAAAATTATCCCCCTCACTCAATTTAAGGAAGCCTGTTATTAACAGGTTTTTTATTACCGCCAAACAGCCCCAATTCCGCGCCCGTAGCGGCGATCTGTTAGCGTGGCGGTGCCCAGCACCGGCCGCTAACTTAGATCGTTGCTACAGGCGCACACTGGCGCGATAGCGCCGCCTTTTACCGCCTGCGCGAGCGATAGCGAGCCAGGCACACCCATGAGCGTAGCGAATGCCTTTTATTCCCGGTCGGGTTCCCGACCCGAAATGCCGCCTTTCCCTTTTGACGAGGGGAGGGGTAGGTATCAAAAAATTTTGGCCGAATTTTAGGAAACCGCCAAATAAAATTTTGCAGTAAGTATTATTATTTTTTTAAAGTATTAAAAATATTGTTACAACTGTTACAGATAACAAAAAGTAATAGGTAAAAAACTGAAAATCAAAAATTTAAAGTCCGTAACAAAAATGTAACAAGGCAAAAAATTTTGTTACAGGCTGTTACAATTTTGTTACAGGTTGTTACGGCTTTGTTACAGTATATTTTATTGATAATCAGATAAGTAACACTACTTGTAACAGTGTAACAGTTGTAACAAAATAAATCTACTCTCTGAATTTTATACATTTTTGCAAAAATCGGGCATTTTTCGCGCATCAGTATTACCCGCTTTTTTTCATTCAGAATAGCACCACCGAATTATATTTCGGAATGGCGCTTCTAAACTATCTGCATCCCCGCCGCTACCTTTATAAAACCTTAATTAATCGCTGAAAACACGGTTTTCACAGCAAAATTTTATTCTGTGCTAATTAATTTAAACTATTGATATGCCCCCAGCATTACCACCACCGCCACCGGCCATTCACAGGCCCGCGCCTGTAGCCAGAGTCAAACAACCGGCCGTACTGCCGAAAACTACGGACAGCGCACTGTTAGCCGCACACTTAACTATCGCCCATTTATACCGATGGGCTATATACCGCCCGATTTTAGTTCACCCATATGGTACGGCAAAAGCTGCCGCGCCAAACATACTAACCGCCATCATTGCCGCAAACAGGCGAAAATGAGGGCTAAACGCAAAAAAGCATGAAAGCAATTGATGTTCAAAAAATGATGAATAACGCGCTTGCCGCGAAAAATGTAAATTATAAAAAAGCCTTTCGCCTATATGTTCGTATGAACAAGCTAAGAAGTAAAGAGGGGCTTCCATATTTGTCAATGCCTAACCTCGAAAACAGGATTGCAGATATGGCTAAACGCAAAAAAGCATGACCGGCAGCGCAGAAAATATACCGGCCCCGGATCATGTGCAGGAAGTTGAGCAACCGGGAAGCGGTGTACCACCAGTGGAGGATACACCCAACCCATCGGCCCCGGTTGCCGCTCCTGTAGTTAAGCCGAAACCGCAGTTTACACCTAAAAGCGATGATGAGCGCAAAAGCGAACAGGTTACCGCCCGATGTACCGTTGCTCAAAAAGCACGGATCAGCGGCATACTGGCCGCCAATAACTGCGATATAGCCGGTTTTGCCTTACTGGTTTATGAAAGGCTGGAAAACGATGTTATCGCCCGAATGCTTACCGGTATTAAAACAAAGTAATGGCCGTAAAGAAAGCACTTTGCAGCGGCTGGGGTGTGTTCCCCGGCGGTAAGCCATGCCCAGGCTGCGCGGATTGTCAGCCGGTACAAAAGATAGTTAAACCACAAAAAATTAAACGTAATGGACGAAAACACCAAAAACGAGCCGGAATTAAAGCCTGAAGGCCCGGTAGCCAAAATGCCTAACCTGATCCAGGTAGATGCCGACGAACTGGCTACCCTGATCGAGCAAAATACGCAGGCTAAAGCCCTGTTAAAAGAGCGTACCGATGATTTGATACAGCTGGTTGCCCTATTCAGCAAGTTTACGGCCGTAATCAACGGTGGTAACATTGTAAGCGCGGTAATGAAGATCACTACCGATAAAAATTTAATGGCAACTATCGGCGCTATCGTGCCGGTAGTTGAAAAATACACTGTAAGCCATGAGCAAAAGCAGATCACAGCCTAACCCACAGCCAGGCGCTACATTAAGCCTGTCGGACGTATTGAGTACCAATACCGAAGCTTTTATCCCGCAGCCGGTTATTGATGACGTGGCGGTTGATGTAACCCCCGAAAGGCCCGATTTCATCGAAGCGGAGCCAGCGCCCCAACCGCAACCGGCTGCAGCACCGCATAATCCTGCGATGACAGCTGTACCCGGTGCGCAATATCAGCAGGGTTACCAGGAACCACCGTCCGATGAGCCGGTTACGCTTTCGCCCGATGACCTGGCAATTATCGCCGTAAACCTGTTTGATTGGGCGCAAACATGCGGGTTTACTTGGGCCAGTAAGTTTTTTATCCTAAATGATAATGAAAAGGAACTTTTCGGCGATGTAGATACCAGTGGCAGCACTGTTTACGAGGTTAACAGCCGCGAACAAAAGGCCATGGCTAAATTAAGAAAGGTAGCCAACCTTATTAAAGAACTGCCTTTGCAGGATGATGAGAAAAGGCGGTTACAGGATGCCGGGATCATTTACGCCCGTACGATGAATGTGCAGGTAACGCCATTTCAGGCGCTTATGGCTTCGGTTACATCGGTATTAGCCGAAAGGGGTACCAAAATCTTTAACAACAGCTTATGACCCGGCAAGTTATCATCGTGTTTTCGGTCGGCCTGGTAGTAGGCTGCCTGATCGGTTACGGGGTTACCAGGCTGCGTAACCGCCGTGTTTACGAAGATTACGCCGGGGAAACTAAACCTGTAATTGCGTGATGGATCACTTATTCATATTTGCCGCCCTGTGCCTATTGGCTGTATCGCAAATAGGCAGCACCATATTAATGTATGGCATGTTTAAGTCCATTACCAAGGATGTAAACAATATCGGCCACGATATAGCATCAATGGTAAAATCAAGTGTGGACGGTTTTTTATCGGTTTTCAAGCGCTCGAAAGGGGTAAGGGAATGAGCGGTACCCGCGAACACATGGCCCTGTTGGTTGCCGGGCGTAAACACACGGGCAAAAGTACCAAACTTGCCGATGTAGCTAAAAGTTACGACGCTAATAAAAAGGTGCTGATAATTGATGTTAACGGATCACCGGCTTATAGTGCGATCCACGAAATTGCGGTAAACGATATACCGCGATGGACAAAGCCAGGTAAGGCCAAAATATACGGCACGCCCACAAAGGACACGCTTAACCTGGTTTCAAAGCATTTCCGCAACGGTCTGGTAATTTTTGAAGATTGCACCAAGTATATCCCTGCCATCCCGCCGCCCGAAATAAAGTCTTTTTTGGTCGACCACCGTATGCATGGTTGCGATCTGATCTTCACCTTTCACAGTTTCCGCAGTGTGCCGCCTTTCTTTTGGACAATGGTTAGCGGTATACTGGTGCTTAAAACCCTCGAAACCTTTGAAAGCAGGCGTAACCGCGACCTGGTGCCCAACTACGAGGGCGTATTAGCGGCCGTAAAGCGTGTAAACGCGCATAAAGATGACTACCATAGCGAATATGTAGCAACTTATATATAACTGAATGAGCAATGCCGCCGATAACATACAACCTATACCCGGCCCCATGAATAAAAAGCAGTTAGCGGCATGGTATCGCGTGGGTGTAAAGCTGTTTGACGGCTGGTACGATGCATTGATACCCGAAGAAGCAAAAGAGCGCATAGGGCCTTATACCGGCCGTTGCTATACCCCCGCCCAACTGGAAATAATTATCCATTACCTGGGCAGGCCTGAATAAACCATAAACCGGGGACAGGGATACTGAACGTTTGTATTATGATTTTTAACGTAATAGGGCAACATATAAGCCAAACTACCAAAAGCACTCATGTTACATTAGAAAGTGCGCCAGCCTGTAACTGTAACCGCCGCCGCTTTCGTGATGATATTGACGAAGAACCTGCAGCAACATTAACCCTTAGTTTAGATGCGAACCCGGAGATAAAATTTGCGCCGGGTAAAAAGTACATCATAACCGTAACCGAAGCTATTTAAACCGGGGACAGGGATACTGAACAGCAAGATCATGAGCACCGAAACTAAAAAAACCGACGAACCCAAACCAAAGCGAAAACCTACTGGCGCGGCCGCCGCTGCCCAGTCTGCAAAAGCCGCAAGGTTAGCAGGCGAAACCACACAGCCGGAAACCACACAGGAGCAACCGGCTAAAGAGTGGAAACCGGCAATCTCGCAGTTTGGCGAAGATCATTAATTAACCCTTTTTTAACTAACAACCCAAAACAATGAGCACAGTAGTAAAACTGAAATGCTTAAGCAAAAAGCAATCAAAAAACTATGGCTATGGTGATGCAAAAGCAAATCCAACAGCCCACGCTATCGAATTTGGTGTAGAGTACGACCCTAAAAGCGTATACTATAACTTATCAGGCGGTACAAACCCAACCTTAAACACTGTCAGCGATGTGGTGGCCGGTCAATTTACCATCGGTAAAGATTATAAAATGACCCTGGAAGACTGGCTGGAAGAAACCGAAGCGGTACCAGCGGAATAGTCTACGGCTTGAACGCCCGTAGTGTTCTTTATATTTTCATCATATATAAATTAATTGGGAACGAACCGGCACCTAAAAATGCCGGTTTTTTTATGCCCCGAAAACTCCCAAACCCGCCCGAAAACAATTAAAGCCGCCCGAAAGCGCCCGTACCTTCCCGAACTGGTTATCAGCATTTTAAAGCCATGCACATTTGGTTATAAATCAAAAAAAACTAAATGCACAAATACATCAATTGGGGCACTGTAGCTACCGGGGTAGTTACCGCCATCGTAATCGGCGCGCTATATGTCGCACTGGTAAAGAAAACAACCGTAGCCGGTGAGGATAAATACGCTTTAAAAAACCCGCTGGCTAAATAAGCCGCTCCCCTACCCACTAATTACTTCAACAAAAATTTAAACTCAAAAAATCAGTAAAATGAGAAACGGACTAATGTCTCCGGCCGAATTGGCGCAAGCCGCCGATGGCCTTACATATAATTTCGGCGGTAACGACGAATTTTTAGAATTTACCGGCGATGGCTTTGCCGACGCGATTTCGAAAGGCAGCGTTTACAACCTGCGTGTAACCAACGCCGATACCACCAACAAAAGGACAATGTTATTTTGCCCTGGTCTGATCGTAAATGCTGCCGGTTTGATGACCGAAGGCGCGTTTAACGATACTGCCGGTGGCTCGGGCTTATCGGCTGCCGGTACGCCTTTCTCACTGGCCTATTTTAACGCTTTGGTACAGCGTGCCCCGATCATGATCCTGGGCTTTAAGATTGCCACCACTAACGCGGTGCAGTTGGATGAGATCATGACCATCACCAAAGACAGCCCCTTCAAACAAAATGAATCGCGACTGATCAATCCGGGTGTGTACGCCAGTGAGGCTAACCCTAACGGGCAGTTGATCACCGTACCGTCAGCATTCCAGTTAGACTTCCAAACCAAAATCAGCTACGGTATACAGCCGAGCACTACGGTTAACTTCATTTTCGTGATTGGCCCATCGCTGAACAATGCAACGGCACTTACCAATAAGGTAAACAATATTGCCGCAGGCCAGGTAGCAAAAAACTTCATCGGCTAAAACCTGACCGTGGGGCCATGGAACATAAGCCAGCCTGATGAAAACAAGGGTTTCATTAAGGCTGCGTTCGACGGCATCTCCCAAATAATTGAGCGGCACCCTAACGGTGTCGCTCAATTGCTTAGAAAGCATGGGATAGACGCGCCGCCAACGAGATTACACGTAGGTCGCGCCGCTAAGGTAAAAAAGGACTTTTTCACCGACCTGTTACAAAGAGTAAAAGCAGGCGGTTTCGGTAACGATGACAGCGATTTTACCGGCTATAGCAACCTGGTAGGCGACCGCGATCGGTTTGCGGTAGCTGAAAAGCTAACCACTGCCGATAAACTGGCAAATGCCGGCACGGTGTTCAGCAACATCATTCGCGCTACACAGCATCCCGCCGAACCTTATAACCAGCGTATACCATCGTATTACGAGCCTTCGGGCAAATATGGCGTGGTAGCCTGGGACAGGGACGAACTGAAAAGCGACCGCTGGTTTGGGATGGATAAAAAGTTTGTGTACGCGATCGCTATCCTTATTGGTATTGCCATCCTGTACGAACTTAAAAAGCGCGGCTAATGGCGTGGGCACAAGGGATCACCGCTATTGAAGTAGTACCCGACCTGGGCGCTACCCCGGCGCGTGTAAAGCACAATACCGGCGTGATACAGGTAAGCGCAAAGCATTTTAAGGTGCTTACGCCCTGGCAGCGAAAATTTGTTTTGCTGCACGAAATGGGGCACATCAAAGCGCAAACCGGCGACGAGGTGAAGGCCGACGAATGGGCAGAAAAGCAATACCTGGATATGGGCGGCCCGCCTGATGAAAGCCTTAGCGTACTGACCAAACTATTAAACAACCAAAACCCGCAGCATAACTGGCGCATCTACCTGCAAATGCAGCGCATAGCCAGGTACGAGCAGGATCACCAATAAAAAATTAACCAATGAGTACAAATTTGATAAACGCGGTTATCGTCGGGCAGGGAAAAATCCCCGGCCTGGGCGATAATATCCGGCTGGTAGGCGTACCCGCAGGCCAGGCCACCAAATTCCCGCGCACTGGTTTTATTCATAACCTCAATGCCTACAACCCTAACCGCGATGTACAACGCGCCTTAAACTCGTTTGGGCTTCAACCTTTGCCAAAAGCGGAAGTACCCGACCTGCTAACCGGCTTAAGCGAAAGTTTGCAGGGTAAGATACTAACCTATGGCATAGCGCATATTGTTATACAGCATAAAGCGGAAAGCAGCAACTTTACCGGCCTGACCATCGGCAATATGACTGCCAACGATCTGCACAATTACAACGGCTTTTTGCAAAGCCTTAATGGTCGCGAACAGCAGGAATACAGCGATTTTTTAGGGATAAACTTTAAGAAGATCGGCCAGGCTATTGGTAATGCCGCCAAAGCGGTAGGCAAAGGTGTTGGGAGCGCCGCCAAAGCGGTAGGACATGCCGCCGCCTTTGTTGCCAAACCGGTTGTTAAACTGGGGGGCAAAATAGGTACCGGCGTAGCCCATGTTGTACGTGATGCAGCTGTAGGTACCGCCCATGTCGTTCGTGATGCAGGCGTTGGCGTAGCGCACGTTGCCCGCGATGTGGGTGTGGCCGCTGGAAAGTTTACCGCGAAAAACTGGCCCTACCTGGCAGCGGCGGCGGCAATATGGATACCAGGCTTAGGCCCCGAAGTTGCGGCCGGTCTGTTGGGGGCAATTTCTGCCATGAAAAATAGCGGCTATAGCGATCAGCAGATCGATCAGACTTTGCAGGATCAGGGCTATCCGTCGGTATTTGGTGGCGGCGGCGGTGGCGATTATGATACGAGTGGTAACTATGCCGGTGATGACGGTACTAACCTGGTAACCGATAGCGACGGTAATATCAGTTGGGCTGATGGATCAACCTATAACACTGAAACCGGGGCGTATACTTCACCTGATGGTCAAACCACTTACGCCGAAATGCCCGATCTCACTAAACCCAACCCCAATAAAAAAACCAACTGGTGGTTATGGGGCGGCATAGCCGTAGCGGTTGCCGCGCTGGTATACTGGCTGCATAAACACAAAAAGTTAAACTTCAAATTTTAAGTAATGGGAAAGATCATTTTAGCGGCCATAGCGGGCTATATCGCCTGGGCCATCTACTTAAGCAACAAAAATAAAATGCTAACCCTGCCTTTGGTAAAGCAACCCGATGTTGAACCGCTTACACCGGGGCAATTCGCGGATGCGATGTACCAATACCTGGTAAAGGAAAAAGGCTTTAAGGTGATGTTGCACCCTACGCACATTGCCATACGCGATAGGCTGTTTAGCCATATCCTGGCCGCCGATGATAACCAGGTTAAACAAATGGCGGCAAGCTGGAACAGCAAATATGCAGCTTCGGGCAGCCTGGTAAAGGTAGTGCGTGATACCCCGGCCGATCCTTTTGATAAGGATCATACTAAAACAAGCGTGATACTTCGCCTTAACGGGCTTAACATTAAGTAATCAAAGTAATCAACCCAAATTATTCATATAAAAATTAAAGCAATGAGCAACAATGTAAAGTACCTGTTAGGCCTGGCTATAGTAGTCGCCGTAGGTGTGTTTGTTTGGAAAAAGTACAGGTTAGTAAAGCGCTAAGCAATGAAACAAGGATGGAGCAGCATATTAATATTAGTCCTGATTGTAGGGCTTGCTTACGCCTTTTACAAATGGGTTAGCGGCCTCACTTTTGGCAAGGGCGGCGATGGCGACGGTAGCGGCGCTAACAATGATCTGCCTGCCGATCAGGGCGGTAAAAGCAACGGCAATACCAACGATGCGAAAGCGCCGACCGGCAAAGCAACGGGTTACGAAAAGCGCCCCGAACCTCCAAAAAAGGTAAAGGCGAATAACCCGCAGCAACTGCACGATCAATTAACCGAACAGCTGCGCGCTAAAAGCACTACCGACTTTTTAAAGCCCATACTGCCTGCCATTTTTGGTGCCGGTATCTTTAATAAAATGCCCGATAACAAGCTGGCTGGCTATAACCCCAATGTGCAGGCCATAGCCAAACGCCTGCAACTGGCTAACCACGATGCTTATAAATACCGCTATACCTACGGTACTACCGGCAATATCAATAAAGCGCTTGACGAAGTATTGAAATTAAGCGACGCCGATTTTATACAGTCGGTACGTGCCTGGAAGGTGCTGGACGGCTTTACATCGCCATTTGATACTGACCTGTGCAGTGCCAATATCGATAATGGCCACCGTAGCGACTTTTTGGGCCGCATTAAACGCCTGGGATTAATCTAAACGAGCAATGGAACAAGCAACCATAACCGTGCACGTAAGCCGGGAAACCCTGATCGATATCGGTGCTATGCTGGTAGTAAGCGCGGTAATTATCATGTGGGTATACAGCAAATATTTTAAACATTGATCACCCATCGCGAAAAGTTGCGATGCAGTACTGAAGTATCGCAAAATACGGCGATACGGTACGCATCGCATAAAACAGCGGTGGCAGATCTATAAACCCAAAAGCAAATGAATATCGACGATCTTTTAAGACGGGGCAGCTATTTAGCGATTTTAATAATATCAATTGCATTCGCCTGGTATATATGGCGTACCACCCGCCCCATAAAATGCCGCTGTAAGGTAATGTCAATTGTCGAATAATGGCAGCCCCGGCATATATCAGTAGTATAGCGCCATCTGCGCAAAAAGCGGTGGCCGGTACCGGCTTGCATGCTTCGGTAATGATTGCCCAGGCTGCGTTGGAAAGCGGTAACGGCCAAAGCCTTTTAGCCCGCAAGTATAATAACCATTTCGGTGTTAAAGCCGGTAGCGGTTGGTCGGGCGGGGCGGTAAGGCTGGATAGCGCCGAGGTAAGGAACGGGCGTAGTGTGATGGAAAAGTCGCCTTTCAGGGTGTACAGCAGTGCCGCCGATAGTTTTGCTGACCAGGTAAAGCTATTGCAGGGCAGCCACTACCGCGCCGCCGGTGTAACATCGGCCGCAACGCCCGAAGCTGAAGCCCAGGCGCTGCAAAAAGCCGGTTACGCTACCGATCCGCAATATGCCGCAAAGCTGATCGCCATTATTAACCAGTACAACCTGAAGCAGTACGACGGCGCACATGCCGCGCAAAGCGGCAGCACACCGGCTGGAGCATCGCAAAAAAAATCGGTGCTGGCCATGGATAAAACTAAAATTATTTACATCGCGGTCGCGGCCCTTATCGGCCTGATCCTTTACGCAGCTTACACTGAAATATGACACCGCAGCAATTTGCCCAAAGCATCGCCCCTACCGTAATCGCTGATTGCCTGAATACCGGTGTATTCCCTTCCGTGGTCATCGCCCAGGGCATTCAGGAAAGCGGGTCGGGCAGCTCGCCATTGGCTACCCGGTTTAAAAACTTATTCGGTCATATGGCGTCGGCAACCTGGAAGGGCTTAACCGCGCAGCTGGTACCGGGTGGTAAGGAATGGCGGGTATATAACAGCATTGCCGACAGCATTGCCGCACATATACAGGTATTAAAGCAAACCAAATACCGCTTAGCCGGTGCCTTCGCCGCTAAAACCCCGGCCGATCAGGCGCAGGCCCTGCAAAATGCAGGCTACAACAAAGGAGCCGACCGAGACCAATATGCCGCCAAGTTAACCAGGATCATTAAACTGTACGGCCTTGAAAAGTACGACGCGCAAATGATAGCGATGGAGCGGCAGAAAAATGAAAATAACCTGGCTTATAGCGAACAGGATACCATAACACGACACATACACAACCTAATTAACTCATAAGTTATGCCAATAGATGATATAGCGATAGCGCCCCCGGCAGATGGCGGGGAACTGATCGACACCCCGGCCCCCATTAATAATACGCTTCGTCTGGGGCTGGAAAAACAAGCGGTTGGTAATGGTACCTGCCGCATGGTGGCTGATAGCGGCACAGCCTTGCCTAATATTCCGGGCGAAGCTAATTCGGCTATCCTGATGCTGGAAGCTGCGCCCGACGCGGATTTAACAGCCACGCTGGCCCGTATTTGGCTGGATGGCACAACGCCGACCGAATTTAAAGGCCTGGCAGTTACCCACGGCGCGGCATTTGAGATCACTTGCCGCCGCGACCTGGTACGCGCCCGCCTGTTCCCATGCGATGGGCTTAACCATTTACTAAATGTTCAATATTTCAGCGTGTAAGCCATGACTAAAATTATTCGTACCCGGATACTGGAAACCAACCGTGGCGGTAATGGCGGCGGTGGCAGCGGCGGCGACAGCACATTTAACGGCGCACGCCCCATTACCCGTAACCCTAACGAGTTGCCCGGCCTGAATACCGGCGCTTTAACCGTTGGCGAATTTTTGGAAGCTGTTTTTTTCCCCGCTGTAGCGCCCACATGTACCATAGCGCCCGACTATGCTACCCGCGAAGTTGGCGGCAGCCCTAATTTTATATTAACCTGGGAAGCCGTAAAACACACCAACGCCATTACGGGCATTAATGTTGCCGGTAATGAGATAGCGGTGCTTACAGGCGAAAGCCAAAATGGTACGCAGCTGGTAAACTTAGCCAGCGGTACCGGCACTTTCAGCATAACCGCTACCGACGGCACACTGACAGGTACGGCCAGCTGCACCATAAAATTTTTACCAAAAGTATTTTGGGGCACTACCACAAAAGACGGCAGCGGATCGCCCATACTGGACACTGATATACGCGCCCTGGTAGGCCAGCAATTGCGAAGCGACCGCCTGATAGACCCGCTGATCAATTTTGGCGGCGGCAGTAAGCGCCTGATTTTCGCTTTCCCTACGGCTTTTGGCAACCCGGCTTTCAATATCAACGGGCTGGTTAATACAGCCTTTACCAAAGTGCGCAGTGCCAGCAACTTCACCAACGCCCAGGGCGCTACGGTGGTAATGGATGTGTGGGTAAGCGATAATATCTACAATTCACCTTTAGACACGGTAACCATCAACTAACATGTCAAAGAACACAGGAACACTTATAGGCGCTACACTCAAAACCGCCGACAGCGCCGACCTTTATGCAGTTGCCGAACAGGTTGATATAAAAGGCGGCCACCACACCCGCGATACCGTATCGCAAATGAATGCGATACCAGCTCATTTATTGGTTGAAGGGATGACGTGCTATGTAAAGGCCAATAAAAATACCTACGTGCTGGATAGCGACCTGGTTACCTGGAAACTGGATAAACAGGATAGCGGAACCGGCACAGCGCCGGGCAGTGGGGGCGACGCGGAAACCATACAGATCATTAGCGGCAATTTCGGCGCGTGGACAGCTTTAGACAGCCCCACAGCCAGCTATTTCGACGAACAGGTTGAACTGAAATTTAAAGCCGACCTGCAAGCCTTCCCCAGCCGCTCGATAGTTTACCTGCACGGGCAATTCGGTTTGGCCGATACCGTCATAGGCGACGAAATTACGCTGGGTACACTTCCCGAAAATGCCCGGCCGGCCGCGCAGTTAAAAAAATACATGATTGTAAAAGGTATCGAGGTTTTTTTAATTGTGGAAACTACCGGCGAAGTGAAGCTGCAAGCGCTGGACGAACTGCAACTGCCAACCGGCAGCGGCGAAAGCGAACCGCAGCCCTACTATATTGAATGTTTTTGGCAGCCGGTGATCAGCGATACCGAAACAACGGTATACACCGCTACCCGTACCGGCAATTTCACCCGCGAATGCCCGGGCGGGCAGGAAGGCACTACCGTAACTTTCTCGGCCGATTATACATCTACCATAGACCAGGACACAGCGGAAGCGATAGCCGACGCGAATTTTAACGCGGATGGCCAGGCCTATGCCAATGGCGAAGAAAGCGGCGCTACCTGTAGCGTGATCCCAACCAGCACCTACGTATCAAACGGGTACGGCAAAACCCTGTACTTAACCATAAGCGGCGACGAGGATTATTATTTAGAAGATTATATACCGTCGCACAGTAACCGCAGCTACGATAACCGCGGCACCTATAGCCTGCATATGGATTTTGGTACCGGCACCGACCATGCCATTTACTGGCTGTTTGACCCGGCTACTTACGACCCTAACGACCCGGCTACTTACGAAACCGGCACCATAGGCGACGTTGCCGCAGGCGAAGACCCTACCCCGGTTTTTGTAGACTACGGCCAAAACTTAATTATATCACCAACTAAACCCGAAGCAGCATAAATTATGGCACGCATTGCATCAGAACAGGATATTCAAACAGGCTTTGATAAATTGTCGGCCACAACCAGCGGCACTGATACCTACACTGCCGCCATTTCGCCAGCAATTTCCGCATATAGCACCAAACAGCGGTTTTATGTTACTTTCACTAACGCCAATACCGGTGCGGCCACGCTAAACCTAAACTCTTTAGGTGCGAAGGCCATTAAAAAGAACGTTAGCGTTGCACTTTCAGCGGGCGATATACTGGCTGGACAAATTGTTTGCCTTGCTTATGATGGTACAAACTTTCAAATTATCAACTCAACCCAAACGGCTATACCTACCGTTGCCACTGGCGAAAAGGTGCTGTCGGTTACAAATGCAGGAGTGCAGAAAACATACGACCCGGTAGACCAGGTGGTTAGTTCGGCCGCGCTTACTTCCGCCGATTTTAGCAGTGGTACGGCTGCCGTAACTGGCTTAACAGGGCAATATTCATTCGATACTAATTACCGATACGATTGTATTGGTACAAACGCATGGAGGCGAAGCGCACTAAACGGTAACCTGATCGACTTATACCTAACCGCAATAGATGATAGTGCCGGGGACAAAACAAGCGCCGACTTAAACACAGCTTATCCGGCTGCAATTATTGGGCAATGCGTTTGGGGCGTGAATAACCGATATGAGAAATGGACATCATCCCTTTGGAAAAAAACACCGTCAACTACAGCATAAACAATGGCACATCTATATAAACAGGGAACGAGCATTTACAAAAATGGCTCTAACATCTTTCGCATAGGTGATAAGTACACCTATACAGGCACACCGGTTACCACCACCACTACCAGCATGAGGCGCATATTTTGGGAGCCGGTTAATAATCGCATTTACGTGCCTAATGCCACCGCCGGGACGGTACAAGTGATAGACGGTGTAACATTAACCACCGTGGCAACAATCACTGGGGTTTCAGATGCAAGCGCGGTTGCTGTTGATATTGCAAAGAACAGGATGTACATCACCGATGGCTCGGGAACGCTCTATCAATATAACCCTACAACTTATGCTTTTATAGCTAACCTTGGCAGTATTGGCGGCGGTAATGGGTTTAGCATAGACCCGGTAAATAACAGGGCCATTGGTGTCACCTATGGCAACCCTGGTACCGCTTTCGTCATAGACACAAGTACCAACACCCTCGTTACTTCGTTTGCGGCTACTACGTGCTACGCCGTGGCGCATGACCCAGTTTTACCTCAATATTACCTGATAGACGGCAGCGGCTATTGCAGGGTATATGATAAGGCCACCAACGGCCTTTTAACTTCTGTTTATTGGGGTACTTATTTAATCGCAAATATTGCGTTTGACCCTATATCTCAGAATAACAGGTTTTATGCCATTCAGCGGGACGGGGGAATTAAAATCATCAATAATACCACATTGGGGATTATCGGCGATGTGCTCGGTAATGGTATCACGGGAGTTACATCTTGGGGTATTGCCTGTGACCCAACCGCTGCAAATATGCGCATGGTAGCACCTAATAACATAGCTGGTAAACTACAGGTAATCACTCAATCAGCACTATAGATCATGTATATAAGATCAGACGAAAACGGAAATATTAACTTAATAAGTATTTATGATATCGAGGGTTGCCAGTTGTACAATGGCGCTCTTCCAACTGATTTTTACGAAACGGTTGGTTTGGGTAAATACCTGTTCATCGACGGACAGATTGTTGCGGCCATAGAATGGGAATTTCCCGCGATTCCTGAAATAATACCTTAAAACGCTAATGTATGTCACCAGCCCGAAATAATACTAAAACCATTTGGCAAACGATATTGCCCATTGTGTGGCCTGTATTATCGTTCCTCGCCGGTCTCGGCATTACGCAGATCAATCAGGGCAACGATGTTAAGCAGCTCACCACCGCCGTCAATAATTTAAGCGGCCAGCTAAAAGAATACCAGGATACACAGGGAAAAATGGGCAACCGGGTTACCGCGCTCGAAACCCGCGTATTCGGCACCCCGCAACTTACTTATAACTCAAACCGATAAAAAATGAAATTATTAACCTGGCTTAAAAAGCAAAACGAATTTATCCCACTCATAGCGGCGATACTGTTATTTCTATACTCCCCTACCCTATTGCACCTGTACGACCCGACAGCGGCCGCGTACGATGTGGGGGTACTACAGTTAGATATACTGGCTATCATCCGCTTTTGCTCCTTTATGGTGATTGTTTGGATGACCCTGAAAGTTAACTGGCTTCCCATCCGGCAATATTTCGAACTGCATTTTACAAACGACTTTAAACACAATACCACCCCATGGCAACGCTTAAAAATCTCCTTATCAGTATATTTTGCCTTACTGTTTACGCTGGCTTTGCTCAGCCGCGTGATATAAGGGCTGACCTAATCAAAACTTACCGGTCGCAGATCGGCGTACACGAATTAACAGGGCATAACGACGGTGTGGCGGTAGAAAACTACCTGCACTACGTAGGCCTGGGCAAAGGTAACCCCTATTGCGCATCGTATGTGTGTTGGGGCTACGGTCAAAACCACCTGCCCAACCCATGTAGCGGCTATTGCCCTGATTTGTTCCGCAAAGGCGTGATCTATAAAAAAGGCGCGAAGTCGAACCAAACGCCACTGCCGGCCGATGTGTACGGTATTTATTTCCCCGAAAAAGGGCGCATTGCACATGTGGGGGTAGTGGAGATATGGGGCACCAAAACCGTAACCGGCATTGAAGCAAACACCAATGTAGCCGGTAGCCGCGACGGTGATGGCGTGTACAGAAAAATACGTTTAACAGGGCAGATAGCTGCCGTAAGCCGCTTTTTAAAATGAAAAAGTATTTGTTATTGGCCTGCCTGGTAATTCTTACCGGTTGCCACGTAAAACATAAGATCGTTGACAGCTACAGCCATCAGCAAAACGATACCGCAGTTTCGAGCGATACGAGCAGCTTGCACAAAGCCAGTCAAACTAAAACGGTAGACAGTACCAAAACCACGGTAGCTGATAACGGCCTTACCAGGATCACCGAACACGAGCACAGCGTTACCGATGGCAGAACCGGCAACAAAACTACCGACATCGACCGCACCATAGAACACCGGGCCGATATACGAACCGAGCAACACAATTTAACGCGCACAGATCAGCAAAAACAAGCGACAGCCCAAGCAGGCTATCACCAGCAGCAAAGCAACCAGGTAAAAGATAAAGGGCGGCATACCGATACCACTATAACACCCTCATACGGCTTGATCATATGGGTAGCGGGTATCCTGGCATTGGTGTTTGTCGCCTGGCGGATATATCGCGGATGATATCGCATCGCATTTTTATGCGTGGCTGTACAGCATCGCAAAATTTTGCGGTACGTGCTGGTATTTATCGCATAAAACTGCGGTGCGGACCGTATCGCAAAATTACCCGATGATACCAGGTAAACAGCGGGCTGGAGCATCGCATAAAACAGCGGTACAACCGGTATAGATCCCGCATCGCAGTTTTATGCGAGATGATCACTAAAAACAAAAAACTTAAAAAATGAGAGTAAGCACTTTAATAATAGTTGTGGCACTGGTAGCGGCCGCCTATTGGTTTTGGATGAAAAAACAGGATGATGACGGCGGAATTTTGCCTGATGTTGCTAAGGAAAAAAAGGCGATCGTAAATAAAGCGGTACAAAATGGAACTGACATTGCCAATACCGCTATTTTATTACACGATAGTATGTCGCAATCCTGGTTAAGACAAGCTGGTGTATCATTCTTACAAACTGGTATAGTAGGGCAATTGCTACACACCACAGACAGGTTAGATTTTTCTGTCGATGATAGCTGGGCAGGGCTTTTAAAGCAATCTGATAAAGCCATTATATCGATAAACAACTACTTCAATGCCAGGTATAAGAATGAGGGTAAAGGAAACTTATATAAATGGGTGACCGACCATCTGACCATACCTCTTTCACGTACCCGTAAATTACAAACGCAACTACTGGATAAACTTAAAAGGCTCGGCTGTGCTTAAATAGCCGGGCTTTAAAATTCTATAGTCGCGCCTTTCATCTTATCCCCGTTGTCAATATAAAAATCAGCCAGGTAAGCCCGGAAGGCTTCCAAAGTTTTATGTCCTGTTTGTAGCATAATCTCATCATCACTTAACCCGGCTAACTTCATCCGCTGTACAGATGTATGCTTCATATTATACGGCCCTAATTTAGTTCTACTGCCTATATCCCTTTTGACCTCGGCAAACTGATCTAAAAAATAGGCCACGCTCATCCGTTGCTGGCCTGGCTTTCCCATCCTTCCAAACACAAAGCTATCCTGCGGATGATCTATCAAACCGCGCCGCCTAATCACGCCCATTAAACCGTTATTTATAGGCACCAGGCGGTCGCCTGTCTTACCCACAAAGCGTATCTGCCGCGCCCTGGTATCTATGCTTTCAACCTTTAAATGCCTGATCTCATCGGGGCGCATATGACTGTAAAATATCCACTCCAAATAATCGTAAAGCATTTCCCGGCCTGGCTCTTTTGCGGCAGACTTAATTAATTCAAACAGTTCCGGGTTAAAGGGCTTATTTCGTTCGGGTGTAACTATTCTTAGTTCAATATCTTTCGTATCGATCAGGTAAACTACCGCCCCTTCTATTCCATTACGGCGATTTTCCCGGCGCTCAAGTCCCTGGCATTTATCAAAAAAGCTGCCGTAAAATTCGAGGTAATTATTAAAAGTTCGCCCCTGCCAATTCTTTACCTCAGCCCATTCATTCAGAAATTCTTCAAGATCAAACTCAGTCATCTTTGATAGCGGCACATCTTGATATTCATTTTCAAGGCACCAGGTACGGAAAGCACGAACGTATCGCTTATAAGTGTTTATGGTATTAGGCGTTAAGCCCCTGTAAGTAATGTTTTTAATAAATTCTCTTTCCGCGTGCTCAATTTTCCAGCCGTTTTTCGCTAATTCATCGGCAGCAATTTCGGCTTCCATTGCTTCGATCTGCGCTAATACATCGTCGTAGGTATCAAAGGGACTATTACCGGCTTTAAGCCAGTCTTCTACATCCTGGCGCAAATAATTAAACTCGGTTTCCTTTTCCGATTCGTCTTTAATATAATTCAGGCCCTCGCGAAGTTTAAAAGGTTTCCATTCACCCGGGCGCATGGGGTGTTCGTAGTAATATTGGATGTACCAATCGCCATCCTTATTGCGGATAACGGTAGGGGTTTTGTAGTGAGGTTTAGCTTTACGACGGGCCATACACATTTGACGGAATGCCCCAAAGGGTACACCGTTTTTTACACCGCTTTTTTCAGCGGCCATAAAAAAAGCCTCAATTGAGGCTAATTTTGCACTTTTTTTAGTGCCCGAAGAGAGACTCGAACTCTCAAGAGACAATTCTCAACGGCTTCTGAGACCGCAACGTTTACCAATTTCGCCATCCGGGCCTGGTGTGCTAAAACAAATACAAGTACTGCCTTTCGCTTAACAAGGGTGCAAATATAAATCTTTTCGGCGATAACCCACCAACAAAATCGTTAAAATTTTATCAAAGCTTTGTGTTAAGTAGCATAAAGACTACTTTAGATAGTACATTTAAATAAGTACATCTTTATGCGCAAATTCTACTATTTTTCCTTCATCGTTTGTTTATTGCTCATTCCCAATATTCTACGGGCGCAAAAAATCGCGATACTGGATCAGGGCAAGCGGACAAGCATCCGCGGTCTATCGGTTGTTGATGATCATATAGCCTGGATCAGTGGAAGCGCAGGATACATTGCCACCACTACCGATGCCGGCAAAACATGGAACTGGCAGCAAATAAAAGGTTACGAGAAAGCCGATTTTAGAGATATTGAAGCTTTTTCGGACAAGGAAGCGATTATTTTAAGTTCGGGTACGCCGGCGCTTATACTAAAAACCACCGATGGAGGCGCTACCTGGGATTTAAAATATAAGAATGACGATAAGGCTTATTTTTTAGATGCCATGGATTTTGCCGATAAAAAACACGGCTTTATCCTGGGAGACCCGATCAACAATAAATTCCTGCTATTGGAAACAACTGATGCGGGCGAAACCTGGCACCCTTTCAGCAACCAACCCGATGCACTGCCCGGTGAAGCCGCTTTTGCAGCCAGCGGAACTTGTTTAAGAGTTGATACGAAAAGCAATATTACTATAGTAAGTGGTGGCAAGGTAGCAAGGCGTATAAATAAAAAGCCCTCAGCAGCGGAATGGGTTGCCGATAACTTGCCCATTACACACGGCCCCGAGAGCAATGGCGCATTTTCCATATCATCCAATAATACCGTTGTGGTTGGCGGCAATTATTCAAAAGATAAAACCAAAGATTCGGTTAGCTGTAGTTTGATTAAAAAGGGTGTATATGAGTTAAGTACTACTCCTCCTGCTGGTTATCAGTCGTGTGTAGAAAACATAAAAGGTAATATTTATCTGTCAACAGGCACTTCGGGCAGCAATTTTTCTACCGATGGCGGGCTTAACTGGGCACAGATCGATACCAACAGCTTTAACGTTTGCCGCAAGGCAAAAAACGGCAAACTGGTATTATTAGCTGGCGACAGGGGCAAAATAGCGATCTTCAGACCATAGTTTACTGGCAATGAAGCGCTTAAAATAACTTGAAAAATAAATTAAAAAAAGGCTTGCAGGGATTATCAAATAACCCTATATTTGCACCACTTTAATCGGAAACGGTTAATGATTCCGTAGCTCAGCCGGTAGAGCATAACACTTTTAATGTTGGGGTCCTGGGTTCGAGTCCCAGCGGGATCACAAAATCCGATTTAAGGAGAGATAAAGCCATTCAAAAGAATGGCTTTTCTCGTTTTAAACCACTTCTAAGGCACTTTTTTATTCAGTCAGGGTCAAAACGATTTAAGCCGTTCGGTATACTATTCGGTATACTGTCAAAAAAACCGAATTTAGTATACCGAATTATGCCATTAGTTCAGTTTGGGGTTGTGGTGGGGCCATGGTTTAACCTCAAATACTGGCTAAATGAAAGTAAATCAGGAACTTTCAATCTTGTTCTGGCTTTGGAAAGCCAAACAAACCTCAGATGGGATGGTTCCCATCTATGTGCGGATTACCCTCAACGGGTTAAGGGATCAGTTCTCATCCGGCAAGAAAATCAAGGCAGAATACTGGAATGAAGAGACCGGATTCGCCATTAAAGCATGTAAAGATGCTGCAACGATCAATACCTATATCACTTATACTACCAGGGAGCTGGAAAAGTGCTATAATCTGCTTTGTGAAGAACATGAAGATGTCACCGCTAAAATGCTGAAAGATGCCTACCTGTTCAAACCAGAGCCTAAACCTACATTGATGCAGGCATTTAAAGTGCATAATGACGAGTTCGCAGAAAAGGTAAGCAAAGGCAAAGGAACAAAAGGAACACTGGGGCGCTATGAGCGCTTACAGCGAAAGGTGGAAGCCTACCTGAAAAAGAAGTTCAAAGCCTCAGACATTAACCTTGACCAAATCCAATATTCTTTCGCATCTGGTTTTTATCATTATTTATTGATGCAGGATATTGACGAAAACACATCCATGAAATACGTCAAAACCTTAAAACAGGTAATGGCGAAGGCCGTAAACGAAGGGATGATCCCTCAAAGTGCCATCAATAACTTTAAATGTACCTACAAAGACCCGGACCGCGATTACCTTGAAATGGATGAAATTATCAAAATGTACAGTAAGAAAATCAGCTGTCAGCGGATTGCCGAAGTCCGGGATGTCTATGTCTTCTGCTGTTTTACCGGCTATGCGTTTGAAACGGTGTATGCGCTTGAACCGGAAAATATCTTTACCGGTGTCGATGGCGGTTTGTGGATCACAAAAGATCGGGCCAAATCAGGTACAGAGGAAACCGTACCCCTATTGCCTGTTGCATTGGAGATCATCGAAAAATATAAACGCCACCCCTATTGCGTCAACGAAAATAAATTGCTGCCGGTCAACAGCAACCAGCGGTTTAATTCATATCTGAAAGAACTGGCAGATATTTGTGACATCAACAAATTACTGACCACCCATACCGCGCGCCATACTTTCGCCACTACAATTACTTTGGAAAATGACGTGCCTATAGAAACAGTAAGCAAGATGCTCGGTCATAAGGATATCCGTACAACACAGATCTATGCTAAGATGACCAAAAGGAAAATCAGCAACAATATGAAAGTTTTGCATGATAAGCTATTTGAAATAAATGGCTCACTTAAATTAGCTGCAACCGCCTAAAAAAATGAGGGCACGACCCTAAAAGGACACCATAATGGTCAAATCGATTAGATAGGTTTGCCCTCATTCAATTTAAAAACACATGACAGTAGAGCTAATAACAAAGGACGATTTGGAACAATTCCGGCAATCGATGTTGCAGGATCTCAAATTGCTTTTAACCAAACGAACCGAAGAACCGCAGAAATATTTGAAAAGTTACCAGGTAAAAAATATGCTGAAGATATCAGGGGGAACCTTACACACTTTGCGCGCAAACGGCACTTTAAAGTTCACCCGGATCGGGCACATCATTTATTACAATTATGAGGATATTATGCAGCTCATGGACGGCACGGCAAAAAAGGCTAAAAAATAAAAAGCCGGGTACCCGGCTTTTTATTTTACGCGTTCTCATCATCCAAACGTTTTAATATGGCGGCTTTCATCTGGTCAATATATTTCACCTGGCTCACCCGCTTCCTGCCGGAGATAGATTGCCACCTTCTGAATGGTCGCCCTATGTTTACCTGAAAGTTTACCTCCAGCCAGCCCATAATTTCAGTAATCCCGGCGTTGCCATTATTGACCTGGCCAGTCAGCCAAATACCATAAGCCATTTCCGCCAGGTTAATAGCGTCCCCCGTCCACTTTAATGTCACTCTCCTTTTAGTTATGCCGGACAAGGTTTCGGCTTCTTGCGGACTATACAAGCGATCTGTTAAAAATTCCTGTATCCGCTCATTAGTTATAAACCTTGCGAATACATAATCACCGGCGGTTGAAAATTGAGGATCAAAACCCTGCACATCGGGGATCAGCGAACCTGGCGGCTGAGTATTGCGGACAAATAATAAAGCATCAAGTTCAGTGCCGTCAAGCAGGTAATACTGATGCATAAATTTGTTCTGGTCATAATATTTCCTCGTATATTTTAATTCCTGTTCAAAATAACTTTTAACCACTTCGGCCGTATCAACCGGTTTACCTGCTTCGATGGTAAAAATATCCAAAGCAAATAACTGCCGCGCGATGAACTGCGGTTTTACATATTTAAAAAACTGGATTTCCTCATCTGTTGAAGAGAAGGACTGCTGGTTTAACAATGCTTTCAGGTCAGCAATTGCCTGCCTGATGCTGTTGAGCTTACCATTCAATTTTTGCCCTGCTGGAATTCCCATTTCATCAAATAATTCCAGGTCTTCGTCAAGTTGCACTAAACGTACTTTTGCTGCTTCGATTATCATAACTTTAAATTATTTTTAACACCATTTTTTAAAAACCTGCGACAAACTTGGTGTAAAAGACCTTTGTTGTAAAGTGGCTAAGATGGCTGATATTTATGCCATACTCCGTTAAGAATAAGCAATTTGAGAGTAGCAAACCCGAAAACAGCAGCAACCTGGATTATCGATTTTTTTTATTTTTTTTCAGGCATTCGCAATTTGGCTGGTATATAGGTATTTTTGAACTATGAGTTAAAGAAAAATTGTTGAAGATATACCAGCACTATTAACCTTGGTACAGGGAATCGGCTAAATTCATAAAACACACAAGGAAGTAATAGACAGATTGTCCGGGCTTAGCGTGGGCATTGGTTTATTTTGCGTGTAGGTTCTTAGCCGTACCTCCTGTAGCAGATAACCAGTGTCCCACGCTATTTTTTATGGAAATAAACAACGAGATAATACTTAGCATCCCGATTGAGGATTTAGCTCTGAGTCAGGAGTGCAAAATGTTTTTGAAAACTCTTGGGATGCTCAATTTGAAAGATGTAATAATTACAGGCTGGACGGGACTTCGTACAATGAAAGGCTTTAATTATGTGAGCTTTAATGAGGTCATTCGGTTTTTAGATGCAAATGATCTGGTCCATCTTATGGAAAAACAATAACTATTCAGGGATTGATATTATAATACAGGTCAATATGAGCGATCATGATCACCAGCCAGCCTCTTATATTTCTCACCAGCCGATCGGGAAACGGCTTACTGTTTAAAAGGTTTCGCATACTTTTCATGGAAAAGTTCTCTTCTTTCTCCGGTTTAATATGATTGTGGACGAATTCATATAAATACGACTTAAATTTGGTATGCATAAAACCAACCTCTAAGAATACCCTGAATAAAAACATCAACTCTGCTAATGTAACCGCGATGCCGAAATAAAATTTTGAGGTCGGGGCGCTATCAGAACCTTTAAAGCTTTCCTGATAAAGCTTATTTTTTTGCTCCAGGTAATTCAGTTCGGCAGTAATGCTTTCGAGTACAGAAGCCTTTAAAGATTGGATGGTAGGCTCATATAGATGATCAGATTCCACTCTTACCTGATTGAAAATCTTTAACAGATAAAGCAATGCGCCCTGTTGCTCTTCGAAAGCAGTTTCCTTTGTGGTAATTTGTTCTATGTATTTTACGAAATAGGCATATACCTGAATGCTGTTAAACTCGTATCGGACAAACAATTTTAACAACTCTAAATTAATATCTCCTGATTGCGGCGGTTCAATTAGTTTCTCCACTGCGGCGATCAGCTTTTTATGAAAATTCAATTGCCGCCAGGTTTTCACTTTAAATTTATCTGAATTGCTGACCGCATGGGCATAATTCAATACGAGTTCAGAAAGATCCTCGTCAATTTGATGCTGCTGTAAATTGGCGGTCAATCTTGCGATTTGATTTGAATGGCTATCCGGTTCAAAAAACGTCGACGGTAATTTCGCGTCGAGATTAAAATAATCCCTAAAGAACGCACACATATCCTCAAGCACTTGGAAAATATTTATTTGCAGCCATTTAAATATCTGTGGCAGAATAACCACGTCGTTGTCCTCAAATTGGAAATTTGTTATTCCGTCAGCAATAAATATCAATTGAGATTGCAACCCTAAAACATACTTTGATTTTTCGGCATCGTCATGCAGGTTATTAAATTCATCTTCCATTTCCCAGCGCAGCGCAATTAAAGCCTGGCTTAAAAAAATCCTTAAATCTTCTAGTTCTGCCTCGGTTAAATTTTCAAAATTGTAACCAATATAGGTTTGAATGAACCCCTTTATTTTAGTTATAGACGCTGCCATAAGTCATTTCGCTAGGTAGTAAATTGGTATAATCAGTTCAGGGGCAAATTCTGTTATAACAACTAATTCAAAATTAATCATAAAATTCCCCAATAAGGGAAAATTATATTGCTTAATAGGAAATTCTGACAAAAACGTGCGTTTTTTAAAAAGGTGGCTGAATTGGTGCAACCCGCAGCCACTTGACTGAAGCCTTTAGTTTGTAGTTCTTTGTTTAAAAAAACAGTAATAATGAATAGTGCCGCTGATTTTATACACCGCCTGAACCGTACAAAAACACTTTCATTAAAACTTTCTAATTTATTGATGGAAGCGTTTAGAATTAACCGGTTTGAGGCGCAGGAGACGTTCCTTTCTCCTGGCAACCATGCCAGTTGCATTTATTTTATCGAATCTGGTTTGGTAAGGGGAGCAATCGAAGGGCCAGTCGAAAAGTTAAGCACCTGGTTTAAGCGGGACGGCGACATCATTGTGCCGCACGGACTGGTCAACCAGCAACCAAGCGAGGAATATATCAGCGCGGTATTTAAGACCACCCTGATCGCCTTGCCGTTTAAAAATTTGCAAAAAATCAGCGAAACTGTACCCGAGGCTATGGAACTGATGATTTTGCTGATGGCGGAAACCGCCTCTGAGTTACATTACAGGGAAAAACTATTAAGGATACCGACGGCAAAAGACAGATATTCCTACCTTAATGCGAACGAAGATTTTATTCTAAAACGGGTGCCCCAATATCTTGTCGCGTCTTACCTGAATGTCACCAAAGAAACCTTTAGCCGACTGCATAAAGGTTTGCCCTATTGATTTTCCGTAACTTTTATAACCGAATGCTTCCATCAATTAAATATGGTTCATTGTTATTAATTTACGTTATATCAAATTTATTGCCGCCAATTTTTTAGAACTTAGCTCTATTTTACCTTTTCCAATTATTTGATTATTTGAGGTAACGCGGCCACGAATATCAGAAGCCCGGTAAAAAAAAAAGCACTACTTTATCAGTTGAAATGCCGGAGAAACAAATTGATTTTCCGCAACTAAGTTCCTGCATTACTTGGTAAATTTTTTTAGGGAAAAAGCGGATGTTTAATATTCTTCATTAATGACCGAAATCTTTTCCAACCGTAGCTTTAACCAATAATTAATGCTGCAAAATGGAACAGCCTGCTTTTAAACCTGATGGCGTGACTTCAACGGATGCTGCGGAAAGCCCGTTAAGAAGTCGTCCATTGGTGGGGTATGATTTTTATTTGGAAAAATCCGGTTTGGATTTTATCTCGGACGGAGGCTATTTGAGGGTTGGTAATTTTCAATCCGAAAGTGGCTGGGTATTATATATTTCCATAGTTAAAAAACAATTTGCCTTACTTTTCGAGGCAGTACTGCCTTTCCTGAACTCAGCGAATGTAACCTTTTTCATACCTGAAAATGCAGGCGTACATTCGATGATACTTGATGGTGGCCTGGGTTTAAACCAAACAGGAAAGGTAATCATTATCCAGGTGTCCAATAAGGAAAGTCTGCCCATAATCGCCGGACAACTGGTCAAGAGCACGGAAAAATTCCTGGGTCCAGCCATCCCCGGCGCAAAGCTGATAGGCAGCTGTGTCTATACTGAATATAGGGTATCCCCGCCTGGAACGGAAGGATTAAAATTTGACAATGATCTCAGATGGCCTTTCAAAAAAATATCCCCGGAACCACTTGCCAAAAAAACAAAATGGCTAAAAAGAAAATACCTCATCGCCAGTATGATTAAGGGTGACATTAAAGGAAATGTTTACAAGGGTCTGAATTTCAGCCAGTGGTCAAATATCAAATGGTGTATCATTAAGCAAGGAAATGCAAATCAATGTTACGATGATGCTGATAGAACGATCAGGGACAGGCTTGAATGGCAATTTCATGTTCAGTCTGCGCTGGATGGAAAGGTTGCTTTGCCAAAAGTTTCAGATTTTTTTGAATTGGAGAGGAGCACGTATTTAGTAATGGAGTTTATAGAGGGCAATTCTTTATACGATATGTTTAATGGTCTGCAGGGAGGAACCGCCTGGTTCGCATTGGAAACACAAAATAAAATAGCTATCATTAATTATCTCCTCCAAACGCTGGATATCCTCGGAAAATTTCATTCTAATGGATTCATTCACCGGGATTTAAGCCCTTTAAATTTTATGGTTACTGCTGACAATAACGTGATAGCGATAGATATAGAACTTTGTTTTAATTATTTGACAAATCAGCCCAATCCCGCATTCACCTTAGGCACTCCCGGTTATATGTCACCCGAACAAATCAGGTCGAACATACCTTGCGTAGAGGACGATATTTATGGCATTGGGGGATTGATACTCAGAGCCTTTACTGGTCTGTCACCCACAAAATTCAATCCGGATGATAAGGAAAAGTTATACCTGGATTTAATGTATCACCTGCAAAACCAAAGAATTGTCACACTAATTTGTTTATGCCTGGATAATGACGCGGGCAAACGACCCACGCTCGACAGGATAAGACATTGCCTGGAGGTCTATTCTTCCACCGTTTTAACTGAAAGCAAGGGCGTTAACTCAAATTATAAATCGGAAGCTGAGCAAAATTTCGTGAGCATGTTTACGGATGTTTTATTGTCTTATCAAAAATACCCGTTGTTAGGGAAAAATAGTACCTGGTATGCAAAGTCCGAAAACGAGGATAACATTATTTCAAATGAATTTAAAAGTTACTCCTGGTTTCCCGGTTTTTATTCGGGAACCTGCGGCATTGTTTACCTGCTTGCATTGGCTGACCATTACGGATATGACCTATCGGATAACCGCGATTTTCTTTATTCTAATTTAGACTTAGTGACTGCCTATTATCAAGAAACCATGGTGCCAGAATGTGGACTGTTGAATGGCTTGTCAGGGTTTTGTGTAGCTAAGGCTTTGTTGATTAAATATGATTTATTTGGAAGGCACATCGCTAATTTCGATAACATTTCCAGCCAGCTTTCGCAGGTCAACGATCAGATAAACCTCGCAAATGGCGTGGCGGGACAGGGAATAGCTATGCTGTTATGTGCGGACTTATTGAAATTCCCAGCTTTTGCATCATCTGCCGGCAATATCGCCAATCAACTGATGCGGGAGCAGCATAATGACGGTTCATGGTCGATTAATAAAGATAATACTTCTAAAAAGGGTGTAAAACATACCGGGTTATTTTATGGCATAGCTGGTATCACTTATTTCCTGCTGGAATACGGGGTTAGGTATTGTAGTGAAGAAAGTAAAGCCGCTGCCACAGCTGCATTAGGCTGGTTGCTAAAAAACAGACGGTCAGAAAATGGACGGCTGATATGGTCTGTAAATTCAAATGGCCAGTCTGTTAATCCCTGGCTGGAATATGGGTTTACCGGTGTAGCTTGGTTATTTATCAAAGCGTCTGAAATATTAAATGATGACGCTTATTACGAAGCCGCCAAATCAGCATTGTTAAGCCACCCTCGCTTTATCGCAAGTAATTATTTAAGCCAGGCTAATGGCTTAGCAGGTTTAGGCGAAGTCTACCTTGAAGCATACCGCGTATCTAAAGAAAAAGAATGGTTTGAAAGGGCATCACACATTGCGGCATTTTTAGCCCATTGCGCAAAGATACAGGAAGACGGCAGCACCTATTGGTTAGATGGCAGCGAAAATTTGCCGACCGCAGGTTTTATGACCGGTACCGGTGGCATACTGCATTTCTTATTACGGTTTCAACATCCGGAAAAAATTGGCTTCCATTTATTCTCAATTTAAAGACATATAAATGAAAAAGGAAATAATAGCAGATATCTTGGTTACACTCATTTTTATGATGTTCCTGTATGCCGCATTCAGTAAATACTTTGATTTCTCAGGATTCAAAAGAGCAATGGGTAATCAACCTTTTCCCGTATGGCTCAGTCAACTACTGGTTATTGTTCTTCCCCCGGCTGAAGTTATAACGGCAACTTTGCTGCTCTTCGAAAAGACCAGGAAATCCGGTCTGATCGCGACCATTATCCTTATGATTACGTTTACCTTTTATATTATAGCCATCTTACTGCATTTATATCCGGCAGAACCTTGTACCTGTGGTGGGATCATCAGGCTGCTGACCTGGAAGCAACATCTGTTATTCAACCTTTTTTTCATAGCGATTGCGGTTATCAGTTTAAAAATAACCCCTGGGAAACGACAGGAAATAGCCCGCTCTGCTAGAAGTTCACTGTAATTAAAAATATTTCACGCGCGAAATCAGGTTAAAACTGGTCCTGGACTTAAAACCGGTAATATTTAATTAAAAAAATACCATTATGAAAAAAATTAAAATGGCCTTTATGGCCCTGGCTGCTATCAGCAGCGTCGGTGGTGCATTCGCTTTTAGCCCTGCTGCAAAAAAGAATGCTACTACGTATTATGCCCAAAAATCTGGCAGCAGTTTTATTTGGGTAACATCAAAACCTCATTTAACTTGCCAATCAACCGCTTTAAATGTGGCCTGTACAATTGTTACCTCTACGCCACCTGTTGACGGGCAAATGCCGGCAGGACAGACTGTGACCAACCAGGTTTACCGGTAACAAACGGATAACGCCCTTTGTATAGTTCGCAAAGGGCGTTATTCAATTTGTCATTAGTTATTTAACAGTCTATCAATCTTACCGATGAGGTCTTTCCCGTTGTCGAACCGGCAGTCTATTGGATTTTCACACCAGTTTCCATTGGCATCAACCAATTTTAAGGTGGGGGCACTATAAGTATTTGTTTTATAATACAAAGGGTCAGCGATGCCGTTGCCTGAAGTATAAAGGTTGATTTCCTGCGGAGACGTTGTATAAATCCCGTCCCGGATGCTATTTTTCCACAGATTAAAATTCTTATCCGAACTTATACTGATAAACACCACTTTGCTATTGTTTGCATACCGTGATTCCACTTCCCTTAACTTTGGGGTCAGTTCACGACAATTTCCGCAGCCTGTAAACCAAAAATCAAAAACAAGAATTTTGCCTTTGTAGTCTGTTAAATGATGGATGACTTTGTTGGAGTCAAGTAAAGTGAAGTTATAGGCTGGAGATCCCGGAATGCATTGACAATACTTATCAAGGGCCGCTTTAAAACTATTATTGGTTATAATTTTTTTGGCATCATCATAACAGTAACCGACGTCGTTGGATTTTGGTGCAGATAATATAAGAAACGTAATCATCTTTTCCCTGACCAGTCCCGAATAATGAGTTTTAAAATAAATGTACTTTTCTTTTAAGTCCGAATTGTCCTTAAGTGCATTAAAATTTTGGTGGTCTATAACCTGTTTCAAGGCATAATCTGTCGCGAGATTTTTACTAAAATAAAAATCAGATAGTGAAGTTTCAACATCAGGACTGCTATAGGCCCGTTTTTTAAAAGGAAGCCAAACATTTTTTAAAACAGTCTGAATGGAATCTTTTTGTGCCTGGCTGTAACCGACATTAGAGTACCAGTAAAGCGTATTGGCAATTTCTGATATCATACCGTTTATATAGGCCTTTAACATTTTAAAGCTGTGGTTATCAAGCCGCCCGCGTTGTGTGTTTAAATAATTATTGCCTGCGGCAAAAGCGTTTTGAGAAGCGGTAATAAGCAACGGCAAGCCGGATGCCCCGGAAGCATTGGGGGCTGCTGCTGCTGCTTTTAATGCTGGAGAATTCCATATTTCGTTTAGCTTTCGCAGCACGTTTGTTTTTTCCGCACCTTTCCCTGTAAGGGCGTTAATTACAACGTCACTGCCGCTTATATGTAGTTGGTCGCCCCGTTTTATAATGATGATATCGCCGCTGATCCGTAGACGAGGAATCACCAAAAGGCATTCATAGGGAAGATCATCGGTTAGGGGAATATTTATTTTAAATTGTTTTTCCCTTACAACGCCGTCATAACTCTCCCTTAATTCCTTAATACTATATGGAAATTCGCCGTACCTGTAAACTAACAGGCGAACAGTATCCTTGTCCTTCAAATGTGAAAACTCACCAGTAAGGACGGTTCGTTTGCTTTGCGAAAATCCTGTAAAAACGCTTATGACAAGCGATAAAATCATTGTTATTTTTTTCATATCGGATTTATTGCTGGAAAAACTTAGCGCGGGTTTTGAGGAATGGGATTTAAGGCTATTTCGTTATCTGGTATTGGTAGTGCATACCGTGGATCATTGGGTGCGATTGAATAAGTAACCCCGTTAATATTCCTGTACAGCGTAATTGCAAAACGGGTGTCTTTGTTTAACCGACGCAAATCACTCCATCTTAATCCGGTAAACAGCAGTTCCTTTCGTCGCTCTTTTAAAATTTGTTTCAGCGCATCATCGGCGGACACAGCCACTAAAGGTTTATATGTACCCGTCACCCATCTGTTCACCAGTAAGGCATTGAGGTCAGACATGGCCGATGAGGTACTGTTCAGCCTTGCTTCACATTCTGCTTTGGTTAACATTATTTCATTGGTGGCAATCGGGGCAGCATTAGCGTTATTAAAATCGAACTGGCTGTTGAACTCGATCTCACCGTTATTGTTATAAAAAAAGATGGCCAGTCTTAAGTCATGCGGATCGTTGAAGGAGTGATAAACGTTACTATCAACCTGGGCTGAGAAGCTATTCTCATCATAGCCTATCATGCTGGCATGAAATATTTCTTCAGGTGAAAAATTCGGATAAACAGGAAATGCAGAGGGGTCGAGCTTGTTGAAATCCTGTAATTTGTTGTAAAGCGCCAGGCAATCGGTGGCATATTTTAACGATTTATTATAATTACCCATAACCAGGTAAATTCTTGAGAGCAGCCCTAATACCGCTGCTTTTGAGGGCCGGGTCTTTGACGTTGACTGGTCGGCCAGCAAGGGAAGTGCAGAATTGAGATCATTAATGATCTGCTCATAACATTGACTTTCGGTCGAGCGTGGAAGTTTTGAACTTAAGTCCGGCATTAACGGTAATGGAACACCTAAATCTTTGGCGGCTGTCGTCGAATCATAAGGCATCGCAAACGTCTGAACGAGGTTGTAAAAGGATATAGCCCTGTAAAACAAAGCGGAACCCTTTATCGTGTTAGCGGCTGTCTGCTGACTATTTGAAGTGTGAATTGTCGGAAGGATTGACAATATGGTATTGGCATAATAAACGGCCTGATAAGGAAAATTCCAGTCCCCCACGTTCGTATTCGCTGAGTAGATTTCCTTTGCCCATACATAGGCATTTTTTCCGGAAGCAAAACTGCTTGCCCACAGACCGGCATCGACAAAATAATCGTCCGTTGATAGCAGACCAAGTGAAGGATAATTTCGGTTAAATATATTTTCATTACCGATCAGTAATTGTAAATCCGCAAGAGTGGAGGGAATGTTCAGGGCCTGATTTGGCTTGGCATTAAGCAGGTCATCCTGTTTCTTGCAGCCGCTAAATACTATGGTGGTTATAACCAAAAGCAGCGGTAAATAATATGGATGGTTTGTTTTCATCTTTTCGTTATTTGAAATTTGATTTAAGTCCAATGGCGTAAGTTCTTGGTAAAGGAAGGCTTGTTATTCCGCCACCGGTTATGGAAAATACATCTGGGTCGAGGCCATCATGATTTGCCCGCCAAAGAATACCGACATTGTTAATGTAGCCATATATGCTAAGGTTGGTAAAAGGTGAGTTTTTCCAGATAGATTTGGTGAGGTCATAACTTATTGAGATATCCTGAAGACGAATATGATCGCCATTGTCAACCAGTGTTTGCGAGAACGTATAGAAAAAATCCCTGTTATCGTTAACAGGAGGCAAAGGCATGGAAGGGACTGTGGTAGTCAGCTCATCTCCTGGCTTTTGCCATCTTTTGCTAAAATCCTTGTTCCCCAGCCAGTTGTTATACAAGGCGCCGTATTGTACGGATTGTTTCCTGAAGACATAGCCGAGCTTATAAATAATATTGAACGATAGTGTCCAGTCCCCATAAATAAAGTTGTTTCTTAATGATCCAAAAGATGCTGGTCTTGATGGCCCGTTGTAAACTAAATCGTTCACAGATGTATTGTTGATGATGGCAGAATAGTCTGTGCTCAGTTGGCCGTTAAGGTATCCCTGCGGATCGCCGGTATTATGGGTCAAAGTACCCGACCGAAAACTGTAGACTGCAAATAGCGGGGCACCGATCAGTGGCGTGATAACGCCCGAGTTGCCGTCGCCTTGTGTTAGAAATGACGTGAGTGTGGACTGAACACCATACTTGTTAACTTTATCAAATGAATAGCTATAAAGAAATGTAGTAAGCCATTTAAATTTCTTATGGTATATATTGCGGCTGTTGAGCGTTATATCTGCGCCATGCCCGGACGTACTCGCGGTATTTCCAAAAAATGTGCTGTATCCCGTTGACGGCGGAAGCGATGAACTCCCGAACAAATTGTCCCCCTGTTTAAAATAAAATTCAACAGAACCTGTTACAGCCTGGCTTTTTGCACTGAAGTCAAATCCGAGGTTTATTATGCGGTCTTTTTCCCATTGCAGTTCCGGGTTGCCAGGATTGGCGATGATATTATAAGGCGTTCCCGAGTAATATGAATTACTTTGTTCCTTTAGGGTTGTGACAGCCGTCACGGTTTTGTTTATGTTGCCGTTATAACCAAATGTCAACCTTAACTTCGCGCCTGGTAGCCATCCGATATGGTAAAAATCTTCCTTGCCAATATCCCACGAAATACCTGCTGAATATAAGGGGACGGCTTTCTGATTAGCGTTGACCCCAAAAAGATTTGATTTATCGATCCTGCCGCTAACTGATAAAGTATATTTATTATCATAGGTGTAAGCCGCATTTGTAAAATAGGAAATGAAGTGGTCGGTCGTTTGTGTATAGGCCTGGCCGTTGGGAATTTGCATTGATCCCATTCCACGGGGATTCAGGCTATAAAAGGTTAAATAATCAATATTTGTAAAATTTGCATCTGTATTCTTATCGTATCCGTAAGCCGTACCCTGATCCGCCAATTTATTGATCGCAGAACTCCATTCAGACCCTAAAATTGCGCTAAAGGAGTTCTTGGAATTCCAATCTTTAGAATAATTAAGCTGACCGCGCAGATGCTGGGACAACAAAGACGCGTTGGCACCCTGCAGTATGCCGCCTACGGGTATTGGATAGGACAATGATCCGCTGGTGCTTTTTTGCGTGAACTGGTTGATCAGGTTTCTTGTATAATAAGTATTTGTATTAAAATAATTGCTGAAATCAGATTGACTGTTTTCATACACGTATTTAAATTCAGTGCTAAATCCGTTTAGGAAACTATATTTCAGCCCGAGATTTATCCGGTTATCAGTTATGCCAGAAGTGTTGTCGGCATTACTTAACTCATCAAGCGGGCGATAATTCCAGTCAAGGTATTGGGAGTTGGCGGGATTATTAACAAAATTTGAAGAGAAGCCATGAATAACAGGTAATGCACTTCCATTTGCATCGGCAATTTGCGCGTAAGGGTATAACTGGCTTTTGCCGCTAACACTTCTGATGCCGGAAAGGGTGCTATTGTTCTGCTCATTTGATTTCGTATAAATAATGGCGGTTGATAACTGTAAATTTTTAACGGGGTAAAAATTGTAATTGCTGTTGATGGTGATCCGGTTATTGTTATTTCCGACCTGGTTAGTTAAATCATTATCATACCCCAATGATAGATAATAATCACTTTTATCGCCCCCACCCCTGAAATTCAAATTATACTGCTGATTAGCTGATGTCCGGTAAAAATATTTCGCAATCTGTTTACGCAAGTCTAAAACCCTGAGAACATTGATTTGATTGTTGGCATCTCCGTTTGAAATTGTTCCGGCACGCTCATTTGCCAGTATTTGCACAACGGGTGAAACAACCTGATAGCCTGAGTTTAAGGCGCTGTTATAAAATCCGTTGGCGAACAGGGTTTGCTCGACATTAATAAACTCGTTTGCGTTAAGAAAATTGGGATCATAAAATAAGTTCGGTTTTGCGCCGATGGTCAGGTTCGCATTTAACTCTACCGCCATTTTTTGATTTAATTTCCCTTTTTTCGTCGTAATGACGATAACGCCATTACCTGAACGAACACCCCAAATGGATGCTGCGGCAGCATCTTTTAATACGGTGATGCTGGCTATGTCGTTAGGATTAATATTGTTTATATCACCATCATAAGGAAAATTATCTACGACAATTAGAGGCTGGTCGTTGGAAAACAGGGTACTGTGTCCGCGAATGCTGATATCTAACGTTCCAGTAGAGGTTGCACTCGTATTCCTGTTAAAAAGTAATCCCGGAACAACACCTTCTAGACGGCTGATTGCATCTGTGCTGATCCGGCGGTTTATAATGGCGCTATCTAACTGAACAAAAGAGCCGGTCGCCCTTTCTTTGGGCAATGTCTGATACCCTGTGGATACGATTACTTCTTTAAGCACGGAAGGGTCGCTGACAAGCATAATTTGTATCGGCCCTTTAGCTGTTTTGTCGAACCTTACCTGCGCGGTTTTGAAACCGACATAGGTTATGATCAAATATCCGCTTGTATCCGCAGGGTACAGCCGAAACTGACCATTACCATCTGAGGATGTTTTAATCCCGGTTCTTGCTTCGGCAATAGTCGCTCCGGGTAGCGGCTCATGATCTGCTGACATTACCGTTCCGGCAAGCGCAAAACGATCCTGGGCATCAGCATTATTATATGGGATAATCAATAAAACGGCTAAAAAAAAGAGAAAAGTATTTGTTATAATATAGCTGCGCATCAGGCATAGCAATGCCATAGCGATCTTGGTCGTTGTTTTTTTCATTTAAATTCAGGGAACTTATTGAGGAGCGGTTAATTCAATCATCCAAAAAACGGCAGCCAACTAAAGAATAACTATTAACTGATTGGAGGCTGCCGTTACCCTACCTGTCATTCAGGGGAACAAATGATGTTTTTTATAGGGTCTTGAAGGGTAAAGGAAAAGGCCCTGCCTCGCGCAGGGCAAAATACCGGGTATCCATTAGCCGTTTGAATACTGACCGGACTAAAGTATCTTTTGAAATCAGCAGCCAGAATAATTTTCTCATGGGATAATCTCCCAAAAACTATTTTCTGATAAAGTGGGCTATTGATTATCTTGCACATAATTTAACAACCGAAATAAGTTAATTTTCACTTATCGGGGAAAATTATTGCGTTGTACTTTACGCTTTTCAAATTGATTTTTACTAACTTTAAAGCATATTATTTCCAATGGAAGAAACCTTGTTTAACAAAAAGCCATTAAGTATCGGACAGAAAGTCGAAAGGATAAGAACTTTCCGTGGATTCAAACAGGAGTATCTCGCTAATAAACTTGGCGTTTCTCAGCAAACAGTTTCAAAGATTGAGCAACAGGAGGAAATTGAAGAGGAACTGTTAAAGCAAATTGCTTATGCATTAGGCGTTACACCTGAAGTAATAAAGAACTTTGATGAGGATAGAATTACCTATCACATTAATAATGTATACGATGTTCATGATTTTGAAATTAAGGACAATGGTAATTTCATTGCTCAACAAGTCAATCCAATAGAAAAGATAGCTGAACTATACGAACGACTTTTACAAAGTGAAAGAGAGAAGTTAGAACTTTTGAAAAACCAAAATAAGGCTTGATTAATATATGGATTCAGTAGTAAATGATAAGCCGTTACATATCGGTAAAAAAATTGAAAGAGTTAGAAAGCTCCGGGGATTGACTCAAGAAGATGTGGCAGTTGGTTTAGGAATTACTAAACAAGCTGTATCAAAAATTGAGCAAAGTGAAAATATTGAGGAAGACAGATTAAAGCAAATTGCTGACGTATTAGGCGTTACTTTAGAAGGTCTAAAAAGTTTTAGAGATGAAACTGTTCTTTTTACCGCAAATTTTTATGAAGGAAGTTCAGTAACAAATAGTTCTATAAACACAAGGGAGTGTACACAGATCAATAATCCGATTGAAAAAATTATTGAACTGTATGAGAGCATTCTTAAAGTCGAACGAGAAAAAATAGATATTTTAATGAATAAAAAGAACGACTAATACCGTTTATTATTTAGCCTCAATTATAAAAAAATTAAAATATTCAGCCTGTCTGACTTCAGGAAAAACAATTGGTAATTACTTGAAATGCTTTTAATTATTTGATAGTCCTGCGCATCGGTAGGTGTCTGCTAAAATAGTACTTATCGCACTCTTTATCCTTTCTATCCCCTCTTTTGTATTTACATCAATTTGACAGAATAAACTATCATTAGATTTGGCATGAAGCACCATGTAGTAAATTCCGCCTACCAGTAAACCGGCAACTGCGCGCAAATCAACCTTAGCTCTGTCTAATTCCTTGTCAGCGAGCTCAAAAAAATGTGCTCCGAGTTGCTCACGGGTTTCGGCGACCTCATACATTATTTGGCTTTTTTGGCTGATTTGCCATAAAATGATTTTTTGCATTTCTTCATTGTTATAGAAATGCTCCAATTGATTTATTAACAAGGATTCAAGCAACTTACAGGTGCCCGACGCTTTGTTCTGTTCTAACAATTGATTGGCACCATTAGAAGCTCCTGCAAAATAATCTTTACTCCGGACGTATTGTTCAATCAGATTATCAACGGTGCCAAAATAGAAATAAATCAATCTTTTATTTAATCCGGCTGCCTTAGCAATATTTGTAGGGCCAAGTCCTGAATACCCTTTTTCTTTTATAACACAGCCAACCGCTTCCATTAAGCGCTGCATTGAACGCTCTTTATCATTTGTTTCGCCTTGATATCTTTTTTTGGTCATGTTTATTCCCTTTTGGTTGAGGAAATATGCAACTTTTGATCAATATATTCAAACGCACTGAGTGCTTTATCTAAATGATCACGGGTATGTGTTGCCATTAAGCTGGTTCTGATTCTTGCATTTTTTCTCGCGACACCCGGATAAACGATGGTATTAGCGTAAACACCTGCTTTCAAAAGCAATCGGCCCGCATCACCAGTTTTGTGGGCATCGCCAATTTTCACCGGTATAATTGCCGATTCTGTGTTACCTATATCTAATCCTAAATCGGTTAATCCTTTTTTGAAATAAGCTACATTTTCCATAAGCATTTTACGCCATTGGGGTTCCTCGTCGATTAAATCGATTGCTTTCAGCAGACCTGCCGCTGCTGGTGTAGAGGTTGATGAAAAAACCTGCTGCCTTGACTGGAACTTTAAAAAGTTGATAATTTTCGGATCAGCTACGATGAAACCACCAACATGGCCGAAAGCTTTACTTAACGTTCCTGATATGATATCAACTTTATCAAGCATGTTAAAGATTTCTATTGCACCACGTCCTGTCTCACCTAATACACCGATTCCATGAGCGTCATCCACCATTAAAAAACCGCCGTATTGTTTGGTTAACTTCAGGATTTCCTCCATTTTGGCTAAATCACCGTCCTGGGAGTACACACCATCAATAATTACCAGCCTTGTCAGGAATTTATCGTGTGCGTCTTTTAAAATCCGTTCCAATGTTTCAAGATCATTATGCAAAAACATTTTAACGTTAGTTTCTTTGCATCCCTCATAAACACTTGCGTGTACCGCCATGTCCAAAATAGCGATATCCTCCTTTTTTAAAAGTGCCAAAAGTGTTGCGCTGTTGGCGGTGTAACCGGTAGTAAAGATTAACGCGGAGTCTTCACTTCTGTGAAAAAACTTAGATATTTTTCGCTGCAATAATTCGTGATAATCATGATGGCCACCAATTAAGGGCGAGGCTCCGGCTCCGGTGCCATATTTTTCAATTCCCTCAATTGCGGCCTGTTTAACTTTTGGATGTTGGGTAAAGTTCAGATAGTCGTTAGATACCAGGCTAATACATTTGGTTGGTGTTTTGTTAAATGGCGATGTTACCCACATTTCCGGGCCGCAGCCATTGATGCTGGTCATAAATCTAAAATTCATTTGGCCATTTTCTTCCATATAGTTGGTAAATTCCTGGAATACTTCAGCTCGTTCAAATGCGTTTAAGTCCGGAATATTTTCAAAGTCCTTAAAACTTGCTTTAAGAAAGTTAATGTTAGTTTTCATATGAGTAGGATTAATAGATGTTTACCCATGCAATTTACAAATTTAACCGAATAGGGAATTTTGCATTTCATTGCATTAACTGTTTGTTTTACAATTAAATGACAGTAAAAATCTTTAATGCCTTATAAATAAGGCTACGTAGATCGTTTTAATCCTTTGGCTCTGGTTTATTACATTACTATCTTTATCAATCTCGCTTTTAATGATTTGATTTCTAAAGCATGCCTTTCACCTTTGCTCATCCTGCTATCGTCCTTCCTCTTGCGAAATTATCTAAACATTGGGTTTCAATTACAGGATTGATTGTGGGAAGTATGACACCAGACTTTGAGTACTTTTTGAGAATGAGGGTTAAAAGTATTTATAGCCATACTTGGCCAGGGCTATTTTGGTTTGATGTTCCTTTGGGTTTGTGTATATTAATTATTTATCAATTTCTAATTAAAGATAGCTTAATCGAACACCTCCCAACTTCATTGTATAGCCGATTTGTCGGATTCAAAGGAACGGATAAAGACTATTTCAAATTTCAAAATTTAATAGTCGTTCTCACTTCTATTTTAATAGGAACTCTATCTCATATTCTTTGGGATGGATTTACCCACCCCACAGGCTACTTTGTAAAACTGATACCAAACTTATCCAGCGATTTAAATTTAGCGGGGCATAATATCGCAGTTTATAAAATTATTCAGCACGTTAGTACCTTGATTGGGCTTGTGGTCATTTGTGTTGGTGTATTTTCATTAAAGAAGAGTAATAAAAATAATGAAAATTCCATTTTAATTTATTGGATATGCATTGGATTTGTTGCTTGCTTAACGGTAATAATTGGATTTGTAACAGGCCTTAAACTTTATCAGTACGGCGACCTAATTGTGTGCGCGGTTTCAGGGTCGTTTTTAGGATTATTCATTACTTCTACAGCATTCAAATTAAAAATCCGCCCAATACTTTAAATTCGAATAAAAGGTCTTAATATTGTTAGTTCACAGCTATCAATTAAATAATTTGCACTTAAATATTAAGGTCAATGATTATCGCGCCAAATTTAACTATTAGTTATATTAAAAATTGGATTTTTGATTGGTTGAGCCAAAGACTTTTCGGAGCTTTCGGGCAATTATCGTAAGCAATTACCCCGTGAGATTACGGTGCACGTTTCTACGACCCTGTAATTGCGAGGTGGACTGCTATTGATCCTCTTGCGGAGAAAAATAGCCGATGGACACCCTATAATTATGCGGTTAATAACCCTATTAGGTTTATAGACCCTGATGGTCGAGATACTGCTCAAAGAAACGCAGCTGTTAGGGAGGCAGGGAGATGGGTAGCAGGAAATGATAATGGAAAAGGTAATACGTATAGGTTAGGTGCGAAAGGCGAGGATGGCCCCGGTTCCGAAATCGACTGTTCTGGATTAATTACAAAAGTTGTCGTTGCTGGAGGCGAAAAAGACCCTAACCACGGAAAAAGTAATGGTATAACCAATATTGACAAGAATCTACCAAATGTTGATCCAGAAGATGTAGTACCAGGAAATGTCGTCACATTAAATGGCAATAAGCATGGGGGACTTATTACTTTGGTCCAAAGGGATAAAGATGGCAATTTTGTAAACTTACAGATGACGGATTCAGGTGGAGATCCCTCAAGTGGAACTTCTGGACCGAGGGTAAGCAACCTTATACAGAATGGAAAAGTTATGTATTGGGGAAAGCGAATTGTAAGTTTTAATAAATTTGATACTAAACCTGATGCACCGGCATCAGCACCATCCAATAATAAACCCCAACAACAAAGCCAAGGCGGTTTATGGAATTCAATAAAGAGTAGTGTAGTTAATACTTTTAATTACATAATGGATAATATGTAACATATCTAAATTGCAGAAAATGAATAAACGACTTTTAATATTACTTCTAATCGCAACAGCCACATGGACAAGTTGCAACAGCAGCTCGACCAAGAGTTCATCCGACTCTTTAAACAATACTGGCGATACGTCCAAAGCAGTAGCAGATGCTAAACAGAAAGCGATTGATGCTCAAATGGCTAAAGGCAATCGCTCCGATAGTGAAGAAGAAACACCTTCGCAATCGGATGAAAAAAATAGAATATTAAAAAGCTATGATGATGTTAAAACAATTGATACCATGTTAGTTAATGGTAATGACAGCTTAAACTTTCATCTAAAATATTATTGTCTGAAGAACACCAATTTATTGGTACCCAAGTCATATGATATTGATAAGAGCGCTCCCAAAGACTTCTTAACACATGAATTTGCATCAGATGTGTTACTTGTCAATAAGAGAGATACTGTTTTGAAAAAGCAGTTTAGAGCAAGCGATTTCGCCCCCTACTTTAAAGATGAATTCGGAGGTAACCTAAAAAAATATGGTACTATATTGATGCCCAATCTTTCGCGGAGAAATAAAGATAAAAGTCAAATAGTACTGGTTTATTCTCTTGCAATACCTACAACAGATATAGGAAAAGGGGTATTCTTAATCATCTCAAAAAATGGTGATTATAAAGTGGTTGAAAATTACAATGGCCAATGAAAAAGCTTATCCTATTACTACTACTAAGCATGGCTTTTACAGTTCATGCGCAAACAGCGCAGCAGGACAGTGCCCACAGTGCCTATCACCTGAAGCACAAAAAAGACCCCAAGCAGCATAATCCCTATGCGTTTGCGGACAGTGCAACAGGCAAAAAGCCAGCTGCAAAGCCGAAGAAAAAAACAAACTGATACCAATGACAAAGCCCCTAAAATCGGGGCTTTGTTCGTTTATAGCAATTCTTACTTTACATATTCCTGGATATGCCTTTTGGTTAGAAAGGCGTCAATAAAAACTTTCACAATATGCTTATCTTCAGCGTTCAATAACTCCACTTCTTTAAACTGTTTAAGCAGTTCCCGGTCGGTCAACTGTGCCGTCACTGCCGGGTCATCCACATCCTCATTTACCAGATAATCGGCAGTCGTATCCAGCGCTTTGGCCAGCTTAGAAAGCATATCTGCTGCCGGTTTAGCTTTGCCTATCTCATAGCGGCCAATCTGCACATAGGTCAGCCCGACGATTGCGCCAAGCTCTGCTTGCTTCAGTCTTTTTTGGGTACGTAGTTCCCTGATCCGGCTTCCTAAACTCATTTTTCCTTTATTCCTTTAACTTCAAAAATACTAAGAATGATACATAAAATGCGTGGTAAAATACAAACGAGTATCACTTGCTTTTATGAAAGCATCATCATTATAATTGCCGAATAAAAAAGTATTATATAAGCACATAATAAATGAATGTAATACCAAAGTTAATTACAGATAATCCAGAGTTGTTACTTTATATTGATGGCAAATCGCATACAACAGTCCTGGGCGGTATTAAACTGACCGGCTTCGACCGCTTAAAAGTAACATTGAAGATAGTCTTTGGTGGCAACACCATCAAAGCCTTTCGCCATAACCTCGACCTGTATAACAGCGTGCAGTGTGAGCACCTGGTGGAAAAGGCTTCCGAGGCGCTGGACGTTGCTGCCGCTGAACTGGCCGGGATCATCAGCCGCCTGACCACTGCACTGGAAGATTACCGGTCCGAACGGCTCGAAGCCATGAAGCCAAAGCAGGCGGAAAAAAAGCAGCTCACCGAGGCTGAGCGTAAGATCGCCCTGCAATACCTGAAAGCGCCAGGCCTGCTCGGACGGACCCGGCAGGCGATCTCAGCCAGCGGTATTGTCGGTGAAGAAGTGAACAGCCTGATCGCCTACCTGATCTACACGTCCAGAAAGCGGAATACACCGCTGCACCTGATGTGCCTGGGGCCGTCCGGCACCGGCAAGACCTGGCTGCAGGAACGGGTCAGCGAACTGATCCCCGAAGAAGATAAGTTGGAGATCACCATGCTCTCCATGAATGCCTTTTACTACTTCGGTAAGGATGAACTTAAAAATAAGCTGCTGTTGATCGAGGACATGGACGGTGCGGATAACGTGCTGTACCCGCTCCGGGAACTGCAAAGCAAACGCCGGATCAGCAAGACCGTCACCCTAAAGGACAGCAAGGGTAACCTGAAAACGGTTACGCTTAACGTGGAGGGGCCGGTATGTGTCAGCGGCTGCACCACCCGCGAACAGCTTTATGAGGATAACGCCAACCGCTGTATCCTGCTGTACACGGACGATAGCCCTGAACAGGATAAGAGGATCATGGACTACCAGCGCAAGCAAAGCGCCGGGCTGGTTGATCAGCAGGCTGAGCGCAACGTGCGTGAGCAGCTGAAGAACGTGCAGCGCCTGCTGCAGCCGGTCAGCGTTAAAAACCCGTTCGCTACCTACCTGCAACTGCCGGAGGCCATCTTCAAGCCCAGGCGCACCATGCTGCTGCTTTTGTTATTCACCGAAACCATTACGTTCTACCACCAGTATCAGCGGGAATTGCAAACCGATACCACTACCGGTGAGCAGTACGTAGAAACTACGATTGAAGATATTGAGGTTGCCTTTTCGCTGCTGGAAACGACCTTGCTCAAAAAGAGCGACGAGTTAAACGATGCCTGCCGTTCATTCTTTGAAAAACTGAAAGCCTGGCTAAGGCAAAACGATAGCGAAACCTTTTACAGCAAGGAAGTGCGCCCGGTCTTTCGCCTCAGCCCAAGCAGTCTGAGCCGTTATCTGTACGAACTGGAACGCATGGGTTATATCAAGATCGCGCGTGGCAGCCGCTATAAAGGCTTTGAATACAAGGTACAAAGCTGGGATGATCTGGAAAACCTGACCAATGATGCCCATGAAATGATGGAGAATATCCTGGCTGAGATACGTAAGGTAAATCATAGTAGCCCAGGTGTAGCCCAAAGCCCTGATGGGTTACATAAAGTACAGAAAACCAGCAAGAAAACCGCAGTAGCCCAACAACAATAAAAAATGCAAGGCACCTTAATAAATCCGCTGTATATCCGGCTGCATGCAGGCTTTACCCAATGGCTCCGGATACTCAACTTTGAACCTACCAGCCCTCGTGATATGCCTAAAATGCTGGCCGAGTTCTTACTTTATTTAGAAGCCCAGGGATGCGACCACCCGCATGATATACAGCCCGAACACCTTAAAAAATACCTGGAATATCTGCACGAAAGACCGAGCCAGACCGCAGCCGGTGCGATCAGCCTGAACTACATCCGGAAACACTTACAGGTGATCCGTAAGTTCAGCCGTTACCTGATGGAGAGCGGCCAGCCCAGCTTTACTGTAAAGCTGCGCATTAAAGGCAAAAGCACCAATATCAAAAGCATACTGACCCTGGCCGAGATCAGCAAGCTTTATGATGTGGTTAAAGATGATATATATGGGTTAAGGGACAGGGCGATGCTTGCCCTGTATTACGGTTGCGGCCTGCGGAAAAATGAGGCGGTTAATATCAATGTCCGTGACATCCTGCCCGATAAAGAACTGGTTTACGTCCGCAAAGGCAAAGGTTATAAAGAGCGTTATGTGCCACTGGCCGGTACCGCTAAAACCGATCTGGAGAACTACATCCTGTATGCCCGGCCACACTTCGCAGGTGACAAAAAAGAAGACGCTTTACTGCTTAATGTCAGTGGTAAACGGCTCACCGGCCAAACCTGTTATGACCGCTTACAAACACTGAAAACAGCGGCGGCTATCCCTAAACCCGTGGGCCTGCACACCCTGCGGCACAGCATTGCCAGCCACCTGTTACATTCCGGTATGCAACTGGAGCAGATACAACGCTTTTTAGGGCATGGCAGCATGGAAAGTACGCAGATCTACACCCATCTACAGCATGAACAAAAAATATGAGTTCGCACCGGCTACGCTGGCTGCTTTAGAACCTTTCCGGGCTTACCTGAAACAAGAGCAGTTCAGCCACAGTTACATACACCAAACCATCAACTATACCGCTACATTCCAGGAATGGCTCAACAGCCAAAGCTTGGTATTGGCACAACTTACCCATGCCGACGTAATGGAGTTTGCCGACCAGTTAAGGCAGAAAGGCTTTAGTATCAAGCTGATCAACCAGATCATGCGGACTTTGCGGTATTACTTCTCCCACCTGCAACAGGAACAGGCCATTAACATCAATCCCGCAGCAGGGATCATACTTAAAGGTACGGTCAGAAACCTCCCGCATGACCTGTTGACCATGCCTGAAATGGAGGCGCTCTATGAAAGTTACCAGGTTACCGACAATCGTACTTACCGCAATAAGGTCATTATTGGGTTGCTTGTTTATCAGGCAATTACAAGAGATGAACTGAGCCATTTACGCCCTGAACATCTCAAACTAAGGGAGGGCAAAATCCATATCCCCGCCACCGGCAGGCAGCTTGGCCGCTTACTTCCGTTACAGCCTCATCAAATCCTCGAACTGCATGAATACCTGCTCGTGATCCGTCCGAAAATACTGGCTGAGCGCCTGGCCGAACGACCGGGGCGCAAGCCGGATCGTTACAAAGATGCCCGGGAAATCGAACGTTTGTTTATCAGCATTAACGCACAGGAAGACATCAGAAACAGCCTTTTACACCTCAATTATGCCCTCCGGAAACTCAGCCCAAAATACAAGCATGCCAAGCAGATCAGGCAAAGTGTGATCACGGAATGGCTCAAAGAAAAGAACCTGCGCACCGTTCAATATATGGCCGGGCACCGGTATGTGAGTTCAACTGAAAGGTATAAAACAACTAATCTGGAAGACCTGAAAGAAGCCCTTAATAAACATCACCCGCTAACCTTATCATAAAAAAAATCGAGCTGCTGTGGTGGAAAAATCCAAAAAAACAACCAACCCGGCGGCTCCCTGTGGTAAAAATCAACCAACCACCGGGGCTTGTATGAAAAAAAATATCTGTTAACTTTACGTGCCTGAACGTTCTTTATAGCACTGAAAAAGTGCAAGTGGAAAAAATCGTAAAAATCGTAAAAGTTATAAGGGGCAATACGATTACGGTGCAAAGCACCGTAATCTCACGGGGTAATTGCTTACGATAATTGCCCGAAAGCTCCGAAAAGTCTTTGGCTCAACCAATTTAAAAAACTGATAAATTTTCTTTAAAGTTAATTTAGAAGATCTCGAAAAAATGGGAATGCAAACGCTTTAATTCGATAGTTTTTTTTTAAGAAACAACGTTAGGATAAACAAAAACATCCCTTGTATTATCGTACTTAACCAATCCAGTTTCCTCTAATAGTTTGTAAATCGCAGTCATTTTCTTTACCCTGCTTTCTTCGGGAACTGTTGGCGCTGATTTTGAACTTGAAATAATATTTTTTCCATAGTGTCTATAAAATTCAGGGAGCATTGCTCCACAAATGTTCATGCCCTTTACCCCTTCACCCTCATCTCTGGTCTGAGATAAAATTTTAGCTTCACTATCGCTTTCAAGTACTTGAAACGTGTAGGTTCCCGGCATCGCCTTATCTACAGGACAAACTGTAAATTCATCAACAGTTATGTTGTTACCATCGGGTTGCAAAAATTCGCCTTTACCTTTAAACCAATGGAAATCAAATTCTACATTATCCCAATTTTTACTTTTAAATTTATTCATGATACAAAAATAGAATGGACAGAAAGATTTATAAAGGCTATTTTATCAGTAAATTCATAATGTGCTTCCAAAAGGACTTTTGTTTTCTTTGCGTATATTGGAACACTTACAATTAACCTCAAAACGACCACTTCAAACTAACCTTATATAACCAAATCCCCTAAATGAATTATATTACGATCTCAGGTGTTCTTTTACTCCTTATTTCTTTTGGGGCTTTTGGACAAACAAAAGAGCAAGATTTAAGATTACAAGTGCTGAAAAGTAATCGCACAGGTCATGAGTTTATCTTTAAAACGGAAGATAGGTCTTCGACCCATCTCACATATTTAGGCTGGCTTAGCTCAAAAAAGGGCGTTCACTTTAAAATTATGAATTCGGTTTGGTCATGGGGCCATGCACATCGCGCAACATCCCGTATCTTAATTTTTGATGAGAATGATAAATATCTCGGTAATTATCCGCTTACGATAACAGATGATCTTCCAACTTTTATTAAAGGCAATAAGTTAGTATTCATAAATAAACGTGCAAATAATTCCTGTGATCCTAAATTAACTACCTATGTTAATTTTGATGAAGGAATACCTCATGAGTTTTTTCGTAGATGCAGCGTTAAAGGTGGGGATATTTACACATTCAACAAGGAATAGTTAGGCTTACTCTGTATTGTGCTAAAGTAAATTCAATTTAGAAATGCTTATTGAAAGTACGAAAACCGGTCCACCTTATTTTTGCACAGCTTAAAATAGATGATTGATATGTGTATCAATCATCCACCCTAAAATATTTCAGAAACACAAGTCTTCTATCCACCCCCGTGATGAGGTTGATTATTTCTTTAATCTTATTAATGAGGAAAATGCCCAACCAGGAATTGCTCGTAATCTTATTGAAAATCAATTCATTAAAAATTATTTAAGGGTCCGACCCCTTAAGGAACCCGGTAAAAATCTGCACTCTCCGAACCTTTGTACCGTCGATCAGGCAAGAACAAGTTCTCCTGATTCTACGGTCTTTGACATCGGGGAACGAAGCATTATCCACTTAACAACTGGAAATTTTGCGAAGCTGAGATAGTATCAATAAAGCGAACGCGCATTGGCAGCCGGGAGGCCGTATTGTAGAATACGACGTGAGTAGTTCCGAACAACATATATAATTAACCTGAAGGGGCCTCGCGCCCCTTTTTTTATGCCCGAAATATGGAAAATCAAACATTAAAGGCAAGCGAGATCAAAGAAAATTATTCCCTTGTTGACCTGCTAACGCACTTGGGCTATGAGCCGGTCAAGCGAGTTCGCAATGAACAGCTTTATTTGAGTATGCTGCGCGATTCGGATACGACACCCTCATTTTCCGTAAATGACAAACAGGGCACCTGGTTCGATTTCGGCGAAGGCAAAGGCGGCAACATTATAGATTTTGCCCTGCTATATTGGAAAGGCTTGCCTTTTCCCGAAGTATTGGAAAAAATAGTCCTGACCTGCGGTAGTCTAATTCCGGATTTAGCTGCTGCGCCAAATTATAAAAGACAATCATTGCTTGAAAAGGAACCCAGTTATAAAATACTGGACATTAAAGACATTGGCAGCAATGCCGCCATCCTGAATTACCTGGAAAGCCGGGGTGTCGGTCAGGTCGCTGAGGGCCGCCTCAAAGAAATTTATTATTATATAGAGGATGAAGATAAAAAGCGGAATAAGTTCTTTGCAGCAGGCTGGCAAAACGAACAGGGTGCCTGGGAAATTCGTAACCTTAACTTTAAAGGCTGTTTGGGACACAAGGCGATCAGCTTTATCCCAAATTCGGAAAAGAAGCTGGCAGTGTTTGAAGGTTTTTTTAACTACTTGAGCTGGCTCACAGAGAACCCGTTCGCACCGGACAGCGTGCTCGTACTAAATTCGCTCTCATTGCTTCAGGCAGGAATAATCAAAGCCCAGGACTTCCGGGATATCGCCCTCTACTTCGATAACGACCCATCCGGACGGCAGGCCACCCACGATTTTCAAGCGGCGTTACCCTGGGCCGTCGACCGAGCCAGTATTTATAAAGGCTACAATGATTACAATGACCTGATCGTTGCAGAGCGAATCAATTACCAGCTAAACCGATGAAAAGCGAACAAGTTCCGTTTTGGTTTTTCCCCTTGCAAGATGTGCTCCTGTCCGACAAAAAACCGCTCCGCTCATTTTTTGCCAGCCAGTCGCAATCTTGCCCCGGACTTCGCTCCGTACCTACGCGAAGACCAGGGAGTATCGTAAACTCGCAACTCGTTTACTCTGATGAATGGTAGAGGCAGGACAAAGGGCAGGCCGCAAATGCCCGGCGGTAAAAAGATCAAGAAGATCGATGCCCGCTTTACGGAAGATGAATATAAGATCATCTGCGAACTGGAGCAAACATTGGGTTTGACCAAAACGGAGTTGATCAGGCAGCGACTGTTGAGTAATGCAGGATTACTGGTCGTGAATGCAAAGGAGCTGATCGTTTTATTGGACCAGGTGGGTGCCGAGATGGGACGCTGCGGCAATAACATAAACCAGTTAGCGAAATATGCAAACATCCTGAAAAAACGAGGTATGCTATCGCCTGTAGTGATTGAGCGATTTACTGTTTTGTTTGAGCAATATCTAAAAAACCAACAAGCACTGGATACCAGCCTGCGCAAAATCTTCCGGATGACCGGCTTATAGTTCAGTGGGAACTTGTTTGCTGCGAATTGTTTCACACAGAATTTGTTTGGAGCAAATTTGTTTGCACTGCACTTGTTCTCTCCAAACTTGTTTTCAGCGTAATTGTTCGCGACGAATTTGTTCGCAATGAAAAAGATCAGCATGCACAAGTTCACAATGAACAAGTTATGATCGTCCACATCCTGCCGCCAGTCGATGGCTTTCCCGCCGTTAGCTATAATACCGATAAGGTTGATGCAAATAAGGGCGAGTTGATGAAGGTGGCGAACTTTGGCGCTTTAATGGGCCTAATGAGCGTACGGCCGGAGGATTACAAAAACCACCTGGCGATGGTATCAGCTACGAATAAGCATGTCAAGCGACCTCAGTTCCATGTGGTAGTTTCAGCGGAAAGCCGCACTTATGACAAACACGAACTAACCGCCATTGGCGAGGAATGGCTGGCGCGAATGGGTTATGAAAAGCAACCTTACCTGATCATCTTTCATAAGGATACGGCCAACAACCACGTCCATTTGGTGACCGCACGCATCGACCGCACGGGTAAAAAGATCAGCGACCGCTTTGAAAAGATACGGGCGGTGGAAACTTTGAACCGGGTATTGGGTATTGATGCCAGTCATAAAGCTAAAAGTGATATTGAAAATGCGCTGGCTTTTCGGTTTGCCACTGAAGCACAATTCCGCATGATCCTGGAAAGTAAGGGCTATGTACTGCGGGAGCGGGGCGGTCTTTACGAGGCGATCAAATTTGGGAAATTATTGGAAACCATTGAGCGGAGTTTAATAGCTGAAAAGTTAAGCAAGGATGCTGACCAGCAGCGGAAAGAACAGCTAAAAGCCTGGTTTCATAAATATGCAGCCACCCATGATACGACCTTGGCAAAAGGCCGTAAGGGTTACCAATCTGAATTTTCAGCTGTAATGAAAGTCAAATTCGGCATCGAACTGGTCTTTCACGCTTCCGGCGACAAACCGCCTTATGGTTATTCGGTGATCGATCATTCCGGTAAAAATGTCTTTAAGGGCGGTGAGATCATGCCCTTAAAAGAACTTTTAACCATTCGCGTCTCTGAAAGTCCGCAAAAGGAAAAACCGAAAGTTCGCTACGAGAACAACCATCAACAAATGCACTATTACGACGCGCTCTTAAAAGCGGCGATGTACAATTACCCTGATCTGACGCAGGGTTTACAGCATCAGGACCTGGTCATCATTAAAAACGAAAATGGCTTTACCCTGCATGATCCGGCAGCTGGAGTATTTATCAATACAGCTGAACTTTTAAACGAAAAAGAACAAGCTTCGCTCAGTTACCACTTTCGGGATGAACAGTCGCAAAGACAGCATCCGGTAATACCCGGCATCAACCTGGCATCAGACATAGATGATGATGCAGTATTAGGGATGAAGCGCCGCCGGAAGAAAAAAGCAAGAACCAATCTCCGCTGACAATTAAAATTTAGCTTATGGTCATTATTATCGGAAACCAGAAAGGCGGCGCCGGAAAAAGCACGCTCACACTTTTGCTGGCCAATTATCTCACGCAAAATAAAAAGTGCAAAGTCACTGTGCTGGATATGGATTACCAGCAGTCAATTTCCCAAAAATTCGAGAAAGCAAAAATACTGGAGAATGCCGAGCCGTATGAGGTGCTGGCATTTGGATTAGCAGACTTCCCAATGATGGCAGACACTATCCGTGATAATCCAAAGGATATTGTTTTGATCGACCTGCCGGGCAAGCTGGATGACGATGGTTTGATAGGTGTTTTTAAAGCAGCGCAGGTAGCGATTTGTCCATTTGCCTATGATGAGTTCAGCTTTGAATCAACGATCCCTTTCGCTTTGGTACTGAAGAAGATTAACCCGGAGGTGCATTTATTATTTGTACCCAACCGCATCAAGGCCAATGTCAAGTACGAGATCAAAGCGGATGTGAACGACCAATTGAACCAACTGGGGCACGTTACCGAGGCGATTGCCGACCGTATCGATTTCCAGCGCACCAATACTTTCCAGACACCAATCAACGTGCAGGCGCTTTTGCTGCCGGTTTTCGAGCGGGTTTTTAAAGACTTTATCCAACCCTATTTATGAGCGAGATCAAAACACTGGCCGACCAGTTAAGGAGTAAAATGGCCAAGCCGGACACGCCGGAAAAGCCGGTAAAAGTGGTTAAACCCAAATCAGCCAAACCGCCGGACATCCCGGAGATCGTCTCGCTGATGCGTGATCTCGATGTCAGCGCCAACAAAACACTGATCCATGCCCGCGTGGATGCGCAAACCGCGCAGATGATCCATCATTTGAAGATTGCAACCGGCATAGAGGTCACCCGCCTGATCTGTTTTTCCATAAGGCAGCTATTCGATCAGAACCCCGAACTCAAATCATTAATCAAAGCACACTTAGCCAACTTCGAGCTATGAATCCAAAAATCCTTCGCCAGCAGCGCGACCCGGCCTTCAATGAGATACTCGACCGTATCCGGGCCTATGATAATAGTGACCACCACAGTGTGGTACATATCCGGCTGGATGAATATACGGTCGTGATCCTGAACCAGCTCAAGCTGGCCACAGGCATTGACATTACCAAAGTGATGGCCTATGCTATCAACGACCTGCTCAAGCAGCACCCGGAACTGCGGCTGGCTATCGACCAATTCTTAAAACAACTCAAAACATGAACTGGACCCATTTTTTACTTTGGCTGGCTGTCGGCTACGGCCTTTATTATTTGATCGTTATTCTGGCCGACCTGGCGCGGAGCAAACGGCTGGACGTGACCAGCGGAAATCCGTACGAACTGACCTTTTCCGAACAGGTTACGCCGGTGCAACTGGCGACGCAACCGGCCGCGCCAGCTAAATCCTCAAACAAAAACGAAGTGCTTGGCTCCGGTGGGGTGCCGATCACCGACCTCTTTCGCCTGGCCAAACAGGAAGCCATTATCTATACACGCTCTGTCAGCTTTTAATATGAAAAGACAGTTCATGACATTTTGTTGTTGCCTGCTGGCATTGGGCGCAAACGCGCAGCCTGGCATTTCGGAAATGCAGCAGGCGCAGCAAAATTTAAGATCGACATTTTTCTCCGCGATGGACTGCGCTCAGGTGCTGGCCGCTGTGTTTGGCATTATCGGCGCGGTGCGTATTTACCATAACTGGCAAATGGGCCACCCGCGCATCGATGAGCAGGTGGCCGCCTGGTTCTTTGCCGCGTTTTTCATGGTATTGGCAGGTGTCTTCCTGCGCGGCGTGTTTGGCCTGTAAATTCTTTAATACCCCTCCATAACCCCGGCGGTTCCCCGATGATTCGGGGGCCGCCTTTTTTATTTCTAATAATTTTTAATACCCCTATAATGAACAAAATCAGAAAAATGTGGGCCACAGCCGTGGCCCTTGCATTGGGTACGGCTTCTGCCTTTGCCCAGAACGGTGTTACCGGCCTGAACTCCGCTACCACTTCCCTTAAAACTTATGTCGCCCCTGTCACCAATGTGACCCTGGTCATCGGGGGTATCGTCGGCATTGTCGGCGCGATCCGCGTTTACTCGAAATGGAACAGCGGCGACCAGGATATTAACAAAGAATTAATGGGCTGGGGAGGCAGTTGTGTGTTCCTCGTGGTGTCCGCAGTCGTGATCAAAGCCTTCTTTGGTTTGACCTAATGGCAAGGCAATTCCAGGTATACAAGGGGCTGCAAAGGCCGCTCGTATATCGCGGTTTTAAAGGCAAATACATCTATTGGGGCGTTGCTTCGCTTTTAGCCGGTCTGGTATTGGGCGCGTTAACGATGGCGCTGGTCAATATGTGGCTCGGCCTGATCGTCCTGATCGCCTCAGTTGCTGGTGGACTGGTCTTTATCGCCGCCAAACAGAAACAAGGCCTCCATATCAAAGCCCGTCCGACGGGTATATTTATTCACCAGGTCAATTTCAAAAATCTCTCCCGTTATGGCCGGAAAACAAGTCTTTAATATTCCTTACATCGGTATCGATCACTATCATGGCATCGATATTCTGGTCGGCACAGGCGGCGAATGTTCCGTGGTGATCAAAATTACCAATCCGGTTACCCGCTTCTCTGCCGCTTCTTCTGCGTACGACGAGTTTCATGCCCTGATGATCAACGTGGTCAAGATCATGGGCGATGGGTATTTACTGCAAAAGTCGGATGTGATCAGTAAAGAAAAATACCCGCTCAAAGAGGGCAGCGAGTATTTGCAGCAGAAATACAATGAACATTTCGCCGGGCGGGATTATATCAGGGTTAATACCTATATGACCCTGACCAAACAGGTACGCAAGGGCGCTTTTTATGTATTTGATAAAAAGGTGCTTCGTGATTTCAGCCAGCAACTGGATAAGGTCATGGACATCCTGGTTGCTGCCAAAACGTCACCGGTGATTCTTCAGGAGCAGCAACTTAATTTACTGATCATGCAGTTTCTTGCAATGGACTTTAAGCCGGAACATATCGTGCTGAACAACTTCGCGCCAAACGATACCGAGATTAAAATGGGTGACCGCGCGATCCGCAATATCCCGCTGATCAATATTGATAACGTGGATCTGCCACCAACGGTAAATACACACATTGAAATGAACGAGAAGGAAACCCTGCGCGGTTTCCCGGTAGATTTCCTGTCGTTTTTGTTCCGGGTGCCAGATTTCGAGGTGATCCTTTTTAACCAGGTCATTGACATACCCAGCCAGTTTATGACACTCAAAAAGCTGGAATTAAAAAAGAAGCGACATTCGGGCATTCCCGACCCTGCTAATACGCTATGCGTCGAGGATATTGATCTGCTCTTAAATGACGTGGCACGGGAGAACCAGTTATTGGTCAACTGCCATTTTAATATTGTGCTGGCCGCTCAGCAGGATAAGATACAGAAAGCCGCCAATTTTATCGAGAGCGCGCTCTTTGGGTTGGGTATTATGGCCAGCAAGAATGGCTATAACCAACTGGAACTTTACCGATGCGCCCTGCCGGGTAATGCGGTGGAACTGAAGGATTATGACTGGTTCCTTACCACCTGCGATGCTGCCATTTGCTTTTTTCTAAAAGAGTCGATGCCGCTCGATGAGCTGTCCGATTTTTTGGTACGCTTTACAGATCGGCAGGGCGTACCGGTAGGAATTGACGTAGCCGATCTTCCTATGCGGACTAACCGCATCAATAACCGGAACAAGTTTGTGTTAGGCCCCAGCGGTTCGGGTAAATCCTTCTTCATGAATAGCCTGATTGAACAATATATGCTGTTCAATATGGATATGGTCATTGTGGACACTGGCCATTCCTATTCCGGTTTATGCGCCTATTATAAAGGCAAATACATTACCTATACTGATAAGAAGCCGATTACCATGAACCCCTTCCAGATCACCGTGGAGGAATTCAACATCGAGAAAAAGGATTTCCTGATCTCGCTGGTTGGCTTGCTTTGGAAAGGTGCGGACGGAGTTTTCAGCCAGGTCGAACGGGATGTCATCAGCAATGTGATCAACGCTTATTACCTGCAATACTTTGAGCAGGAAAAACTGCCGCCAATCTCCAAAAAAGATCAGTTCGCTATCCGCAAAAAAGTATTGGAAGAAATGAAAGGTGGTAGCGGCTTCACGCCATTCGCCGAATTTGAAATTGAAGTGCTGGACAATGATTTAGCGGGTGAACTGCCGCGCGATGACCAGGCCTTGGTAGATGCACTCACCCATTCCGGCGACACTTTAACGCCGAACGAGACCAATCCTTTCCGGGCAGCTTATGATGAAAAGTTTCACCAGGCAGTTAAAGACGAACAATTGCGCCGCGTTAAAGCCGATGGAAAGCCGCATATTGAACAGTTAAACTTTAATAGCTTTTACGAGTTTGCACTCTGGAAAATACCGGAGATCAAACAGGAAGAACGCATTCCGTTCGATGTGGATGAGTTCCGCTATGTATTAAAGAAGTTTTATATGGGCGGCGAATTTGCCCAGATCCTGAACGAAGCAACCGATTCTTCACTGTTTACCGAGCGCTTTATTGTCTATGAAATTGACGCGGTAAAAGAAAATCGCGTCCTCTTTCCAATCGTTACGCTGGCGATCATGGATGTATTCATCCAGAAGATGCGCTTCCGTTCCTCACGTCGTAAGGCCCTTGTGGTGGAGGAAGCGTGGAAAGCGATAGCAAGCCCTTTGATGGCTTCGTACCTTCTATACCTCTACAAAACCGTTAGAAAGTTTTGGGGCGAGGCCATAGTCGTTACCCAGGAATTAGGAGATATAATCGGCAACGCAGTGGTTAAAGACAGCATCATCAACAATTCAGATACGATCTGCCTGCTGGATCAAACCAAGTTCAAGGACAATTACGGTGCTATCGCTTCGCTCTTATCGATCAATGAAACGGAGCGCAAAAAGATATTTTCTATTAACCAGCTGGAGAATACCGAAGGACGCGGACGCTTCAAAGAAGTATATATACGGCGCGGATCGGCTGGCGAGGTCTATGGTGTCGAAGTGAGTTTGCATCAGTATCTCACATTTTCAACGGAAAAGCCGGAGAAGTCTGCGCTGGAGGTATACATCGAGTACTTTGGCAAATACCAGCATGCACTGGATCACTTTGTCAATGACTTTCACGCCAGCAAAATGTCGCTCGCACAGTTTGTCAGCCATATTAATCAAATCGATCATCCATTTTTTTATGACATCCATGAAGACAATATTAATGCTCCTTATCCTCCTGCCACTACTGTTGTGTAAAGCAGTATTCGGCCAGGAAATTGTCGTTGACCCTTTAACCTCCGGAGCCATTATCGTGAACAGCTCCGTCATCAACGGCCAGTTAAATACTACCAATAACAACCTCAGCGCCATACAGCGGGGACAACTGGCGGTAACAAGTCAACTCCTTATTGTCAATGACCTGCAAAACAAGATTTACACCGGCCTGAGTCAGGTGGCTTCCGTCATTAATAACCTCACTTCCATTAAGGAGATCGCCAGCTGCGGGACGGATATAGTCAACGATGTGGGCCAGGCGATTACCATCGCCAAGTCCGACCCTGTTTTATTACTGTTTGCCGAGGAAGGCGCACGTGAATTTCAAATACGGGCAGTAACGCTTGCCGCTGATGTCAGCGCCTTTGTGCTCAAAGGCGGTTCAAACCTCATGGACGCCGGTGAACGCGGCAAGCTTTTAAATCATATCGAGAGCGAAATGCAGATTTTAAGGGGCATTGCTTACGGGATGGGACGGGCGATGTATTGGGCAAAAATGCGGGGTATCTGGGCTTCGCTCAATCCCTGGGCGGGATGGAAGAACATGGACGTGCAGATTGCCAACGATGTATTAAACAACGCTAAATACTTAAAGCAATGAAAAGAATTTATCTATTTCTGCTTTCAGCTTTGTGCTTTTCGCTTACAGCTTCCGCGCAGCAAAGCACCCTCGACATTGCCGGTATCCACCAGTTAATCGATCAGTCCAAATCAGAGCATACCCAGCAGGTCAATGCCCGGAACAACCAGGCAACCGTTACCACTAATGAACAGGCGAATTTGACACTGCTGACCAAAATGAAAAATATGTACCGCACCTTACAAAACAGGTATAATACATTGGGGACAGCCATCAATATCGCGGACATTGGAATCTATGCCACGCCGGAAGTCAAACAAATCGTGAGCTATCAGGCGCAGATCATCGGTCTGGTGGAAAAGAACCCGGCGCTTGCTTTTTTGGGTTACCAAACGGAGATCGAATTTGTGGAAAAAGCGCAGGGCCTGATCGGTTATGTGACAGGGCTGACCTTATCGATTGGCGATGTGAACCAAATGAAAGCTTCCGACCGGAAACTGTTATTTGATTATGTACTGATGCAACTTTCGGAGATACAGGAGTTATCAGGCAACCTGGTCAATACGCTGACCTATTCCAATCTGAATTCCTTGCTGCGTTCCATCAATCCTTTTCAGAATTATATCGACCAGGATAAAAACGTAGCCGAGAGTATTATCCAAAACGCTAAATACTTAAAGCAATGAAAAAGCAACATATTATTCTTTTACTTTTGGTTTTATGCTTTAAGCTTTCCGCTTTTGGTCAGCAATACGTTTTCGACCCGAAATACTTTGCTTCTGTCGAAGCTAACCAGGCCGTGCGCAGCAGCGCAGAGGAAACGCATAATCAGTATTTAAGCAAGATCAACAATAACATCGAAGACCTGAATACCAATGTAGGTTCGGTGGTGCTGGCACAAACGATCATCTATAACGGCTTATCCAATGTCAATTCCGCTTTAAAAGATGGTTTGGAGGTTAAATACATGGCGACCATTACCGCCGATATGATCAGTTATCTGAACCAGGCATTGGCTTTAGGCAAATCCGATCCGTACTTGCTGCTATTTGCCACCAATATCGCCAACGAAATGAAAGTGCGGTCAGTCGCTTTAGTTAGTGAAGTTTCGACCTATGTGCTGAAATCCGGCGATAATATACTGGCCGATTATAATGGGCGTGACCAATTGCTCAAAAAGGTCACGACTACCTTACAGATTTTAGACGGACTGGCCTATGGTGCCTGGCGAGCCATGTATTGGGCCAAACAGCGCGGCATTATCGCCACGATCAACCCCTGGCAGGACTTTATCAATAAGGACAAATACTTCGTCCAGCAAATTATTACTAACGCTAAATACCTCAAAGAATGAAAAAAATATTAATGCTTTTCGCCTTATGCTTTAGCCTTTATACTGTTAAAGCCCAATCCATCATCAAGGATGATGCGGTGGATAACCAAAGCCAGCGCATGGTGTTCCAGCAATGGGACCAGAACAAGTTTTATCCAAAGGCTGGTTTTCTGAGCCTCAACCCTTATTACTGGCTCGTGTGGGGTCTGTTCGACCCGAATTATCACAAAACCGACATACGCCCATTAAGCGCTAGCGGTCAGCAAACCCAAAGACTGGCCTTGGTCGCTACGATGAATGGGATCGATAACCGCTATAAGCTGCAATCAGATACGGCCAGGAACACGGCGCTATCACAAATCGCTTCCCAATCTGGTTTATTATCAGATGCCGACCCTTTGTGGCTGCTATACTATAAGCAGCAATTCAATCCCTTGTTGAACTATTCCCCGGTGTCTATTTTAGGCGGCTTATCACCGCAGGTCAGCGGTAAGCTGGTTTCCGAAGGCCTTTACGGTTGGTACACGGGCGAACTGGATAAATTAAAGGGAAGGCTGAACGGGGCGCGTTCAACCGATATGGACCGCGGTTCCCGGATCATGGCTTATTACCGGATGCTGAATGAGTACAAAAACCTTTCATCTGTTTGGGCGATCCGCACCTCGACAGCGCAAATGACATTGGATATGGCAGCCCATCAGCAAACCTTGCAGAAAGGTTCGGTCTCCATTCCGAACTGGACGCCTAACAGCGATGTGCACATCGCCAATAAAATATTGCAGAATGCTAAATACTAACCATGAAACGGAAACTATTTTATTTATGCCTGTTGTTCACCTTATGGGGAACGGCAGGTTTTGCCCAAACTGCTACCGTTGATACAGCCATTAGCCGCAAGTCGCTGCAATACCTGCAAGGCGATGCGGTCTATGAAAGCGGTGTCATGGTATTTTTGAAAGGGCTCAAAGGCTCGATCTGGAACCATTTCAGTATGTTCATCGGCGATGCACAGGCGTTGGCCGCCATCTTTATGATCATATTTTTTGCCATCAAAAGCTATGAAATGATGGTGGGTGACAAGCGTATGGAGATCATGCCGCTGTTACGGCCTTTCGGTTTGGCCATGATCATTATCTGGTGGGGCGGATTCGTGAAAATGGTTGCCTTTCCGACAGACCTGGTGGCCCAGCAGACCGAGCAAATGTTTGACAGCGTGCAAAGCGATGTAGACGGCTTGCGCTTTACACGGGCTAACCTAATGCTGCAAGTCGCCAATTCCTTATATACGTTCCAGGCACAGGCCGACGTTGCTGAAAAGGAAAGCGATACCTGGTACGGGCAGGCCTGGAATACGGTAACGAGCACAGTGAAACAAGGTATCGCCGATGTGGTTTCGCCATTGCTGGAACTGAAGAACCGGCTCACGGTCGGGATGCAACTGCTATTTACCCAACTTTTGGAGTTATTGGGGATTTGGATTCTGCGCATCGCGACGTACATTATATTTATGATCCAGATTATTTATTCATCTATCTTGATCATATTAGGGCCGTTCTCGGTAGCGGTCAGTATTCTGCCTGCTTTTCGCGATAGTTTTTCAACCTGGGTAGCACGTTTTGTGTCGGTCAATTTGTATTCGGGTATCGCTTACCTGATCATGTACCTCTGCGGCCTGATGGAACAATATGCACTGACCTCCGAGATCAGCAAGTACCAGGAACTCGTGGGTAAAACCGGAGCGCCTGCGGATATGGCGAAACTGGCGGTTTTTGCCGGTAACGGTATATTGTCATTCGGTACGGTCATTATCGTATTTGTGATCGGTGCCATCTGTATGTTTACCGTGCCCAGCATTTCTACGTGGATCATCTCCACTTCGGGTATCAGCTCGGCCGCCTCCAACATTGGCCGTGGTGCCAGCACCATGGCCGGTGCCACCCGCATCGTCGGCAGTTTCATCTAACCTCTTTCTCAACTTTTTATGATCGTTAAAAATATCGAAGCCAAAATACGGCTGGCGACCTGGGTGACTGTGGGCAGTTTTCTGACCTCCATCGTTTTGTCGGCTATCTGCTGTTCGTACGCCTACTGGCAGGTTTCGGACGCCCGCAAAAGTATTTACATCCTGAGCAATGGTATTCCCTTGCAGGCCAATCAAACCGATATGCAGGTAAACCGCCCTTCAGAGTACCGGGCCGACATCGACCTTTTTCATGCCCTTTTTTTTTCGCTGACACCGGATGATAAGTATATCGAATATCAGTTAAAAAAAGCAATGTACCTCGTCGATGAATCAGGTGCCGACCAGGTGAACAACCTGAAGGAGAACGGTTTTTTCAACTCCGTACTGTCCTCCAGTTCCGTCATTACCCTGCAAACCGATTCCATTTCGCTTGACATGACCAAACGCTATTTCCGCTATTATGGCAAGCTGAAGATCGACCGGCGCAGCTCGACGGTCATCCGTTCGCTGATCACCGAAGGCTATCTAAAGGATATTCCCCGCAGCGACAATAACCCGCATGGCGTGCTCATTATGAACTGGAAAACGCTTGAAAACAAAGACCTCGAAAATGTTCAGAAAAATACATTCTAACCGCGATCCCAGGGATACGCTGTACAGGGAATTGAAAAAGGAATTTTCGGTTTATGCCGACAAAGGAGGCCGGTTTGGCAAACAGCTTGCCGGTAAATATCCGCGCTTCCTGTTTGGTTTGATGAGCGTGTTATTGATTGTCTCCGCAGTTTTGGCGGTAGCATTGCGTCACCAAATCGTTCCGCCGGAAAAAGCAAAAGTGAAGCCGAGGACAGAAATGTTAAATAGTGGTTTTGACCTCATTTTAGCCGCAGGTACGGCACTTGGGCAAACCATCCGGTTAAGGCGGCAGGTCGATAGCATCACCGCCAAAAAAGTACTGACCCAGGCCGACAGCTTAACGCTGGTACGTGACCTCGACAGCCTGCAGCATATCCGTCTCACCTTACCCCATTAGTATCATGACTATCAATTTAAAACAACCCAAATACATCCTGCCGCTGATACTTTTGCCGTTTTTGTGTTTGTTCTTCTTTGTTTACCACAGCGGCTTTGCTGCTAAAAAAACAGAGGACAAGCCAGTAAATGGCATTAACACTTCGGTCGGCCAGGTTTCCGGCGATGTGCAGAAAAAGCAGCTGGAAGATAAGCTGGATGCTTATCGTAATACCTATAAAGAAGGTGACGGTATGACCGCCGTCAATGCACTGCCCGCTGAAAAAACCAGCAACCCGGCCTTTCAAAGCAGTTATTCAGATAAAGAGAAAAAAATGCTGGATTCGATCAATGAAGCGATAAAAGCGAAATATGCGCAAAACCCTACGGCGGTCCCGATGCATAAGCAGCCGGGCAATAACGACCAGGCTATGCTTGCTGCTCTTAACGGCTTAAAGAATCGGCACCCTGCGGAAAGCAGTGTTAACAATGACCAAAAGGTCAAAGACCCGATGGAAATCTTCCGGCAGCAGATGGCTTACCTTGACAGCATGAACAAGGTCAATGATCCGGCAGTTAAAGCCGAGCGGCAATTAGCTGAGTCACGGGCAAAAATAGCCGCTCAAAAAGCCGCCGAACCCAAATTAGCTGTAAGGCTGGCCGATGCGCCATCATCAGGATTCAATACCGTGCTGCCGGAGAGACACCCGGACTTTATTAAGGTTGTGATTGATGAGAATTTGACCGGTTATGCCGGTTCGCGTATCCGGCTGCGGCTTTTGGATGACATAGAAGCAGGAAATTACCGGATTAGCAAAGGCACTTACCTCTATGCAATGATCACGGGTTTTTCCGGGCAGCGTGTAGAACTGACGGTCAAATCCATTTTGTATGAAAATAAGATTTTGCCGGTCAAATTGCAGGTATACGACCTCGACGGGCTTTCCGGGCTTTATGTGCCGGAATCGGCTTTTCGTGATTTTACCAAAGACCTCGGCACCAATACCGTGCAGGGTGTAACTATTGACGGCGGCGGCACCGGCTCGGTTGCCAGCCAATTTGCAATGAGCACCGCCAGCAAAATGTTTGAATCCACTTCATCTGCCATCTCCGGGCTGATCCGTAAGGATAAGGCCAGGATCAAATACAATTCTTACCTCTATTTAATCGATAACGAAGCGCTGGAAAAAGCGCAGCAACACTACTAACCATGAAAAAAATATTCATATTTCTTGCCGGTTTACTGGCGGGCCTGCATAGCTATGCGCAATTAACACCCTTTGCAGAGGGTATTAAAAAGAACGCTTTGCCCATTGTTTACCTGCCCGAAAATGTTTCGGTGCAGTTCATTTCGCCCGAACCGATCCAGTACGTGGATATTTCCGCCAAATCGGTCATCGGCGACCTGCCGCTAAAAAATGTACTCCGCATCCGCTTAAAGGATTCGGTGAATTTGGCGGATGCGGTGATCACTATTGCGGGTGAGAAATTTATCACCCAATACCATGTGATCCGTGCGGATTCGATCACGGCCAGGGATGCCCGAACGGAAATTGCGATTGACCCCGCTGGCACTCACCCGCTGGATATTTCGGGTATCGGGCTTTCGCAAAACCAGTTAAAGCAAATGGCGCTCAACCTCTTTTGTAAACGGCCGGGACGGGCCATTGAAAAGACGAAGGCTTTCGGCTTGAAAGCAGAACTATACCATATCTATACAGCCGGGGATTATGTATTTATCGACCTGGGTTACTGGAACAAAACGAACCTGGCCTACAATATTGAAGACTTCCGTTTCCACATTGATGATAAAAAGATCACCAAGGCTACCAATGTGCAGTCAGTAGAGCTCAAGCCCGAATATATCTTATTTAACAACCCCTTTTTTCAAAAGACCTACCGCAACATCATCGTCCTGAAAAAAATGACCTTTCCCGGAAATAAAGTACTCCATATCGAATTGAGCGAAAAGCAGATTTCTGGCCGAGTGATCACCTTGAGTATTACCTACCAGGACGTGCTCGATGCGGATACAATCCCCATCTGATGAACCCATTAAAGCTACTGGAGCCGGACGAACGCGAACGCTATGATTATTTGCAGGAGGTCTTTGAGGAAGAATTTGAGCAGACCCACCTGGCTTTTCATATTAACGGCATCCTCATTTATGAGCTGCTGAATTTGCTATCGGTATGCAAGTACTTGTTTGATGAGTTCGGCTTTCCTGAAAGCGAGGACAGCCGCCTTTTGCGCTACGCCGTCACCGACACCATTGCCGAATACCTGGAAGGAGAATAGATCATGGCTTTTAACAGTTCAAAAAAACTGGCCGGTAATATTGATGCCCTCCGCATCGCTTTATCGGAACAGGATAATTATAGCCAGGAGGAAGTAGAAACATTAAAAGGCTACGCCGGTTTCGGGGGTTTGAAAGCCATCCTGTTTGGCGCGGGGCCGGTGGAAGAATGGGTACAGCAAAACGCTTCGGCCAATGACCTGCGGCTGCACTCTTTAGTCGTAGCCTTGCATGAATTATTGCGGGAAAAGCAGTCGCCTGCCGATTATAAGGAGGCGATAGATGCCATGAAAAGCAGCATCCAGACGGCTTTTTATACGCCGGACTTAGTGCCTGGCGCTTTGTACGCCGCCATGAAGGATCAGGGCATTTTGCCGCAGTACCTATACGAGCCGAGCAGTGGCGCAGGTATCTTTATTACAGAGGCCGTAAAAGCCTTCCCGGATTTGCAGGAGGTCAACGCAGTCGAAAAGGACATCCTGACCGGCAAGGTGCTGATGGCGCTCGCCTTGACTTTGCCGGTAAACAATATCGTTCAGGTTCGTGGTTTTGAGGAAACAGCCCCGGACGAAAAAGGCAAATATGATTTTATTACCAGCAATATCCCGTTTGGTAATTTCAAGGTATTCGATCCGGCCTATCAGGGCAGCGCGGTAACCAACAAGATCCATGACTATTTTTTTGCTAAAGGCCTGGATAAATTAGGTGACGGCGGGCTGCTGGCCTTTTTGGTGACGGATGCTTTTCTAAACACGGCCTCAAATACCCTGGGGCGTAAGCATGTATTTACCTCGGCAGATTTCATCAGTCTTTCGGTTTTGCCGGATAACCTGATGAAGGATACCGCCAACACGGAAGCGCCGAGCCATTTGCTGCTGGTTCAGAAGAACGACAACAAAGAAGCTTTTACCGAAGCAGAGCAATTTCTGGTCGATACGGTTGAACAGGAAAATAGCTATGGTAAATTTTCCGTCAATGCTTATATCGACCGGCACCCGGAACTGCGTTTGGCCGATACAATAGGGGAAGGCAAAAACCAGTACGGCAAGCCAAGCCAGCGGATTTGGCAGAAAGGCCCGGTGGAGGATATCAGGCAGCCGCTCATGGAACAGGTTGCCGAAGGTTTAGCCGCCAATTTTGACCTCGACCGCTGGAAAGCTTTACAAGAGCGGTTGTCCGAGGAACCAACGGTCAGCAAAACCGAAAGTAAAACCGTGCCAAGTGTTCGCTTTTTTACTTTCCTGGCTATGCCGGAACTACCGGCTGGCGATGTTTCAACACAGGGCCAGTTAGGGCTTTTTGATGCCCCGACTTTAAATAATGACCAGGCGCAGGGTTATTTATCCGATCTGGACAAAGCCTTTGTCGATCCCGCAACCGGCAGGCAGATCAGTACGATCCGCACGACCACCCGGCCCGACCATGACAGCATTGTTTTGATCACCGCACAGGCGAAACAATCCGGCCGCTACCTGTATAAATTGTTCAGCAACGTGCAGGAACTGAGCTTTTCCAACAAATGGGTCAGCGGCAATACCCTGACCTATGAATTAAAGGCCTTATCCGCCAGGCTGAAAACTTTCGGGCATGACTACCGCTACGAGGGTGACCGGAGTTTGGAAGCCGTATTTGAATTGCTGCCTGACCGCCCGGTGCCGTTCACCAATATCAAGCCGTTTTACAAGCAGGACACTTTAGTCATCCACGAAGGAAAGGCGGGTCTGACCGGCCAGATCGAGAACGGGCAGGCGGATTTTAAACCTTTTGATGGTCAAAATGACTTATCCTTTTTCCGGCAATACATCGCCTTACGGGATAGCTATATGGAGTTGTACGCGAAGGAAGCGGAAACTTTACAGGTTCAGCCGCATTTGCGGGTTTTGCTCAACCGGAACTATGAAACTTTTACCGGCAAATTCGGGGACTTAAATAAAGGCAGCAACCGGAATAAGATTTTACAGGATGCCGCTTTGGGTTTCGTGGCGCTTTCGTCATTGGAACGCCGGGAAAATGAAGCCTGGATAAAAGCCGATATCTTATTTGGCCCGGTGTTTTCGCAGCAGGAAGACCTCCATACCGATGATCCCGCCGAAGCTTTGGCGCGGAGCCTGAATGACAAAGGTATCGTTGACCTGGACTACATGAGCACCATGACCGGGCTGGATGAATATGCGATCATCCGAGCTTTGGACGGCAAAATTTTGATGAACCCCATTAACCGCACCTGGGAAACCAACGATAGTTACCTGTCGGGAAACGTAGTGCAAAAATTAGAGTTGGCGGAAAGGGCCGCCGAAGCGCATCCCGATGATTTGCAGATCGCGCGGAGCCTGGCAGCGATCAGGCGGGTGCAGCCGGAAAAGATACCCTTTGAATTATTAGATTTTAACCTCGGCGAACGGTGGATGCCGGTGGAATATTACCAGCAATTTGCCAGCGACCTGTTTGGCCTGGACACGCATATCGAATATTTTTCCTCGGCTGATGCTTTTAAGGTTAGCTACAAAAACGGCAATGCCAAGACCGACGAGGAATTTGCCATTATGCCGAAGTCCGGCATTAAAATGAAGGGTGCCGCGCTTTTGGAACATGCGCTGGAAAATACCAGCCCCTATTTCAGCTATAAGGTCGGTACGGGTGACACAGCGGTCCGCTTGCCGGATAACGAGGCGATCCAGTTAGGCCACCAAAAAATTGAATCCATCCGCAGCCGCTTTGAGGAATGGCTGCGCGAATTGCCCGGAAGCGAAAAGAACAGCATAGAAGCGCTGTACAATGAAACGTTCAACTGCTATGTGCTGCGCGAATATGACGGCAGCCATTTGGCCTTCCCCGGCCTTGACCGCAAGGCATTGGGCATCGAAGATCTGTACAGTTCACAGCGTAATGCCGCCTGGCGCATCATTCAAAACCGAGGCGCGCTGATCGATCATGAAGTAGGCTTGGGCAAGACCCTGACCATGATCGTGGCCGCGCAGGAAATGAAACGCTTGGGCATCGTCCAAAAACCGATGATCCTGGCGCTCAAAGCCAATGTGGGGCAGATCAGCGATACCTACCGGAAAGCCTATCCCCATGCCAAAATACTGGCACCGGGTGAAAATGATTTTACGCCGGTCAAAAGGCAAACGCTCTTTCACCAGATCAAGAATAACAATTGGGACTGTATCATCCTGACGCACGACCAGTTCGGCAAGATCCCGCAATCGCCCGAAGTGCAGCAGGAGATCATGGAAGCAGAGCTGGATAATATACAAGCCGACCTGGACACGCTTAAATCATTGGGCGGAGAAGTTTCGCGCTCGATCCTCAAAGGGTTGGAACTGCGCAAGAAGAACCTGGAAGCCAAATTAGAGGGGGTATTATACACGCTCGAAAATAAAAAGGATGCAGGTATCGACTTCCTGGAAATGAATATTGACCACCTTTTTGTGGACGAATCGCATAAGTTCAAGAACCTGACCTTTACCACCCGGCACAACCGTGTGGCGGGTTTGGGAAACCAGGACGGCAGCCAAAAGGCTTTGAATATGCTCTTTGCGGTGAGGACTTTACAGCAAAAATTTGATGCTGATCTCTGCGTCACGTTTTTATCGGGTACGCCGATCTCCAACAGTTTGACCGAAATGTATTTGATCTTCAAATACCTGCGGCCAAATGAACTTGAACGCCAAAGCATCGCCAACTTTGATGCCTGGGCAGCGGTTTTTGCCAAGAAAACCACCGACTTCGAGTTTTCGGTCACCAACCAGATCACCGCCAAGGAACGCTTCCGCCATTTCATCAAAGTGCCCGAACTGGCGCTTTTTTATAATGAGATCACCGATTACAAGACAGCCAAACACATTAACCTCGACAAGCCGGAACTTGCTGAAACATTAGTAAACATTCACCCGACACCGGATCAGCAGGACTTTATCAAAAAGCTGATGCAGTTTGCCGAGACAGGTGACGCGACCTTATTGGGCCGTCCACGGTTGACCGCCGAGGAAGATAATGCCCGGATGCTGATCGCCACCAATTACGCCAAAAAAATGTCGGCGGATATGCGGCTGATCGACCCGGATTATGAAGACCACCCGGATAGTAAATTGAATATATGTGCGCGAAAGATCGCCGAGGTTTATCATGGGAGTACGGAGCATAAAGGCACACAAATCTTATTTAGCGACATCGGCACACCGAAGCCTGATGTATTCAATATTTATGATGCCCTACGCGATAAACTGGTGAGCGATTTTGATATTCCAAAGCACGAGATCACCTTTATACACGACTGGACAGACCGGCAAAAACCGGAACTGTTCCGCAAAATGAATGCGGGGGAGATCAGGCTTTTGTTAGGCAGTACCGAAAAGGCGGGCACCGGCCTCAATGTACAGGCGCGGGTTGTTGCCATGCACCATTTTGACACACCCTGGCGACCGAGCGACCTGGAGCAGCGCGATGGCCGGGGCGCAAGGCAGGGCAACTGGCTGGCCAAAAAGTTCTATGATAACAAGGTGCTGAATTTTATTTATGGCGTAGAACAGTCATTGGATGCTTACAAGTTCAATTTATTGAAGAACAAGCAGACCTTTATTTCGCAAATGAAGAACTGTGAGCTGAATGTGCGGACGCTGGACGAGGGTGCTTTGGATGAAAAAAGCGGCATGAACTTCTCGGAGTATATCGCCATCCTTTCCGGCGATACCACGCTGTTGGAGAAAGCAAAAGTTGAAAAGAAAGTGGCGCAATTAGAGGGTTGGAAATCAGCCCACTTCCGGGAAGTCGCCCGCAATCGTTACAGCCTCGAAGCCGCCGAAAAAAGGCTGGACGAAATCAAAGGCACGATGGATGGCCTGCTCCAGGACGAAGCGCTCTACAATTCTCAATTAAAGCACAACAAAGAGGGTAATAAACTGAACCCGATACAATTGACGGATCTTCAATCTGCGGATGCCGAAGCTTTGGGGAACAAGATCATTGCGCTGTACAAGGGCTGGCAGCCCGGCAAAGGCGAATCGGAGGAAAAACAGATCGGCACTCTATATGGGTTTAACCTCTATATCCGCCAGCAGCGCGAGGGTTACGAAGATCAGGGTTTATTCAAATACCGGATGCAAAACCACCTGTTTGCTGAAGGGCCGGGCGGTATCAAATACCAGGCTAACGGCGGGAACCCCAACATCGATAACCCCAAGCTGGCAGCCCGTTATTTTCTAAACGCGATTGACAAAGTGACCGGCTTGCGGGAGAAGTATGAAAAGGAACAAACCGAATTGCTTGCCGAGGTGCCGACCTTAAAAGAGCTCAGTCAAAAGACCTTTGAAAAGGAACAGGAACTGGTTGAACTGCGGGTAGAGCTGCGCAGGCTCGAACAGGAAATTGCCGCCAAGATCAAGGCAACCCAAAAGCAAGCCGCGCCGGAAGAAGAACAGGCAGAAGAACAGACCGAAGAACAAGCGCAAACCGAAACCCTCGACCATTCCGAAAACTTGCAGATGATTCGTCGTGCACACCTTTTAGGTGTCGATTATTCAGCAGAAGATTTAGCGCGATAATTAGTCCCTGATTTATTTAATATGGTGCAGTTTGAACATATACGCTGTCCGTTGCACCGCTATACCTTTTCCGTTAAGCCGGTCAGGCAATGGGTGGAAAAGCGTTGTGAAGGCCAGGTACTCAACTTGTTTGCAGGCCCGACTTTGCTTAATGTGAACGAGGTGCGCAATGACCTTGACCCGGCCATGCCTGCCGATTATCACCTCGATGCTTTAGCACTATTGCGAAGCTGGTCAGGTGTTAGGTTTAATACGATTTTGCTTGACCCTCCCTACTCAATAAGGAAAAGCATGGAGCTGTATAAAGGCAATATCTGTAGCCCGTTCCGGCAACTGAAGGACGAAATACCGCGTTGCCTGTCGCCGGGCGGTATCGTAATCACCTTTGGTTACCACTCTATCGTGATGGGTGCAGGCCGGAAATTTTCCTTGGAGCGCATTGCCTTGTTCAGCCACGGCGGCGCGATCCATGATACGATTGCAAGTATCGAACGCTTTGGCCCTTGAATTTTACTGTTTTCAATTTTTGTTATGGAAGAACGGCGCAAGCCCTCCTGACTTCCTTTAAAAATCAAATTATATGGAAGAAACCCACGAGCAGCATAAGCTTCATGGTTTTATGCAATGCCTCATCTATGTGTCCATTGCGCTTGAAGCCGCCATCTTTGTTTATAAGCAAGCCCCGTTCTGGGGCTTTTTTTATGGGCCTATTGAGAAACTAAGTCATGTGGCCATTTACAGCAATTTACTGTACAGCAAATTGGCAACCCTGTTGTTGATCTGCCTGGTCAGCATCGGCACCTTAGCAAAAAAGAAGCAGGAACTTGACCCGAAACTGCATATCCTCTACCCGCTGGCTTTGGGGCTTTTGCTATTTTTTGGCGGAGCCTTTTTATATGGCCGGGATAGTAGTTTAGTTTTTGCCTATACCACCTGGTGGAACTTAGGCTATATGCTTGGTTCCCTGTTCGGGGCTATCCTGACCAGCGTTTCGATGGATAACGTTTCAAAGATGATCCGCTCCGGTTTGGGTAAGGATATCTGGAATGTCGAAGGCGAAAGCTTTATGCAGCCGGTAAAGCCGGTCGTTACTGATTATTCAGTGAATATCCCCATGCAGTTCTATTACAAGAACAAAGTGCGGGCTGGCTGGATCAATATCGTCAATCCCTTTCGGGGTACCATCCTGATCGGTACGCCGGGTTCAGGTAAATCCTTTGGCATCGTCAATCCCTTTATCCGGCAAATGATCGGCAAGGGTTTTTGTACGGTGGTCTACGATTACAAATATCCCGACTTGGGAAAGATCGCCTATTACCATTACCTGTTAGCCAAACAGCAGGGTAAATGCAAGGGTTATGATTTTCATGTCATTAACTTAAACGATGTGGCGCGCAGTCGCCGTACCAATCCCTGGCGGGCCGATTACCTGCGGTCGCTGGCCGATGCTTCCGAGGGTGCCGAAGGATTGGTGGAAGCCATGAAAAAGGGCGATAAGTCCGGCGGCAGCGACCAATTCTTTACGCAGTCGGCTATCAACTTTCTGGCTGCTTGCATTTACTTCTTTTCTAAACATGCTGGCGGCAAATATTCCAGCTTTCCGCATGTACTGTCCTTTCTCAATCATTCTTACGAGGATGTTTTCAATACTTTGTTTTCTGAGCCGGAACTGGTCTCCTTGTTGTCACCGTTTAAAAGCGCTTACGCCACCAAAGCTTTTCCGCAATTGGAGGGTCAGATTGGTACGCTGAAAATCTTTATATCCCGCTTGGCTACGAAAGAAACTTTTTGGGTTTTTTCCGGGGATGATTTCAATTTGAAGATATCGGACAAGGCAACGCCGGGTATCGTGGTACTGGCAAACGACCCCAATACACAGAATATTAACTCAGCTTGTTACTCGGTGGTCATGAACCGGCTCACTAAGCTGATCAACAGCAAGGGCAATTTGCCCTCGGCTTTGATCATTGACGAAATTCCAACTTTATACACCTATAAGATCGAAAATCTTTTAGCGGTTGCCAGGAGCAATAAGGTGGCGATTTTGATGGGTTTGCAGGAGCTGCCGCAGTTCAATCAACATTATGGAAAAGATACCGCCGCTACCATCACCGCAGTAGTGGGCAATGTGCTGGCTGGTTCGGTCAGGAACAAAGAAACTTTGGACTGGCTTGAACGGTTGTTTGGCAAAAATAAGCAGATCGGCGAAAGCCTCTCCATTGACCGTAATAAAACCTCAACTTCCTTACAGGAAAAGTTAGAGCCGCTCATACCAGCAGGTAAAATGGCTTCGCTCAATACGGGTGAGATGGTGGGCCTGATCGCTGCCGATGTGCAGGAAGTCTATACAGGTAAGTTTGAGACATCGGCCATTAACTGCAAAGTGAATCTGAGCGTTGCCGAACTAAGCGCCGAAGAAGCTGGTTATCGCGACCTGCCCGTCTATTATGACTTCGGGGGGCGCAAAGAGGAAATTCTGCGGGAGAACTTTATGCGCATTAACAGCGAGGTCGATACCATTGTCGAAAGCTTCCGCAAACCGATCCCGCAGGTACAGGTGCTGCCCAAAGGCAGCATGAAGCCGGTACCACCACCAAAATAACACCGCCGACCATTTTTAAAACACTTTCCCATGAACAAACACGACGAACTCTCCGGCACCTTAGTGCTGGTACACCCTCAATTATTGACCGACCCCGCAGAAAAAAAGAACCAGATCGGCATCATTGCCTCCGCAGAGATCGAAAACGATAACGTCATCGTCAGCTTCGGCAACGATGGGCAGGAATTGTTTTCAGCCGATGCATTGCTGGTTTTAAAAAAGCCGGGCAGTATCCATTTTGATACCATGCAGGATCACCTGAAAATGACCACGAAGGATTTTAAAGACCTGCTGAGGGTAGGTATGCTGGCCAACTCCAACTTAACGAAGGATCACCGGCAAGCGATTGAAATTGCGCGCGATAACCCTGTGATACTGGCATATAGCATGGCTTCGCTGGAAGAAGAACTGGGATTGAAGCAGGATTATAGCTTAGGACGCTGAAGGTGATGAACGATTTTGATTTCTTTAAAATTTCCGGCGCAAACGATAAGCTGCGGGGCGTGGTGGTATTTGTGCATCCTGGGCTGATAGCTGATCCTTTGGGCAAACGCAACCAGGTCGGCGTGATTAGCGAAGCCGACATTGCCCTTGATAATATTTATGTGGACTTCCGGGATAAGACCGGGCTTTTTTCGACGGATGCCTTGTTTACATTCTTGTCCGCTGATCAAATACAGAACAACCTCGCGAGCCTGGTGCATGATAAAACCTCAAATGAATTCATGGCTTTGCGACGCGTAGAACTGTTAGTGCGCTATGGAGATGTGACCGAAAAGATCAAAGCCATGCAAACTGCCCGTGACAATCCTGCAATTCAACACTTATGTGTCGAAATTTTAAAAAACCAGCTTTCCCGGGACTTTTCTAATCAATACGGACGATGATTAAATTATTTTACTGCTGCTTGCTGGCTTTGCCATTGCGGCATTTATCGCTTACATCAGGCTACGGATTTCGCGTCCATCCTGTTACCGGGCAATTGTGCTTTCATTCCGGTATCGACCTGCGGGCGCGTCATGATACCGTTTTTGCGGTCATGCAAGGGAGAATTGCATTCGTGGGCTATAACCGGGTGACTGGTGTGTATATCCGCCTGGCAAGCGGCGACTTTATTTTACTGTATGGCCATTTATCGCAGGTCTTTGTATTGCCGGGAGACTATGTGAATTCCTGTACCCCATTAGGTATTACCGGTTCATCCGGTCGGGTGACCGGTGAGCATTTACACTTCAGCGTCAGCTACAAACAAGCACCTGTCAACCCGTTGTATTTTCTGCGGGGCTTAATGAATAATCAATTAACAAATTAAATAAGGAAAAACCATGAGTACACCTTTTAAACCCCTGTCCGAACAGATCACAGGAAAAATGATCGCGGACCTGAAAGCTGGAACTTCCATCTTTCAACGCCCAAACAACAGTTTAAACTCGGCATTGCCGTTCAACATCGAAAGCGGCCACCGTTATGCCGGGCCGTCAGCGCTTATCCTGTTAATGCAGAAACGGGACGACCCGCGCTGGGGCACTTCCAACCAGGCCAACCGTAACCATACGGCGGTGGTCAAAGGTGCCACTGGCACACTGATCCAGTTTATGTCCAATTACGAATACCAGAAAATGGTGGACGGTGAAGGGCAGCCCGTTTTAAAAGAGAACGGCAAGCAGCGTACCGAGCGCATCAAGCTGGACGAACCCAAACAGGTCGATGCCTGGCTCTTTAACGGTGAGCAGATGCGCAAGCTCGAAAAATGGGAAAAGGAGCCAAACATTCTTTTACCCGCTGAACGTGCGCAGGCGATACTGGATAACAGTAAAGCCGTGATCGAAAATGGCGGCGAGGATATGTTCTATGACCGCCAGTTAGATGCGATCATTATCCCGGATATGGAACAATTTGCCAGCCCGGAACAGTATTATGCCGAAGCGTTGCACCAACTGGCCCATTGGACAGCAGCAGAGAACCGGCTGAACCGTCCGCTGGTAGGCGAAGCGGGTGAATTTGTGATGATCCGTGAGGAATTGCGGACGAACCTGGCCTCTTTGCTGCTAAGCAAAGAACTGAACCTACCCTATGAACTGAATTACCACGAGGGCTTTGTCAGTTCCTGGGCACAGATACTGAAGGATGAGCCTTCCGAATTGTTTAAAGCCGCATCAGATGCGCAAAAGATCGTGGATCATATCCTTGGCTTTGAGCAGCAGATCGAAGAAAAACTGGAAGCTGACCAAAATGTGCAGACAGAGCATGGGAATGAAACCGGAAAAGCAGCGGAATCCGGAGTCGATACCACAAAGATTGATCCCACCAAACTCACTGAAGGCGAGGTCATCCCCCATAATGGCACCGAGTTTAAGGTAATTAAGGCGCAAAAGAACAACGTTTACCAGATGCAGGATTTAGGCAGTGAGCGCAAGTTCAAAATGAGTTCTAAAGATGCGCTGTTTGGTGAACTATTGGACGCGCGCAACAACTCGCAGGAAGTTTCTCTTGACCGGGGTACTTCTGCTGAAGAAGCCGCTTATCATGAAATCGAGGCCGTTGAACAATTCCTGGATGAACAATACCAGATAGAACGATAAAAGCGATGATCAGACAACAATTTAAAAGAGAGGAACTCCCGATGGAGCAACTTCAAAAATTAGGGCTGGCGGATTGGAACGTCCTGCATATCGATGATGACGACCTTTCGGCTTTGCTGGCCGGACGGCGAACCGATATGCTGCGCCTCGAAAACCTGGAACAGCAGGGTTTGCATATCCCGGCATTGGATGCGAAGCTATCGCTTCGCCGCAATGAAAATGGCAGTGTGGAACTCTTAGCGCACCCGATCTATAAATTTGCCGAAGGCCCGGAATACCTGACCGATGCCGAAATTGAAAGCCTGGAAAAAGGCGAAGCCGTGAATGTGGTAAAAACCATTAGCGACGGCGAAGGCGATAAACGCGAAGTCCTGGTCGAATTTGATAAGGACACCAATGAGTTTATTACCGTCGATACTGGGAAGATTTTTCCACCTGATGAAATCAATGGCATCCCGCTGACACAGCAGCAAAAGAAAAACTACCGCAAAGGAAAAGAAGTCGAAACCGAAGACGGCACAATTATACAGTATTCCGCCAAAGACAAGCAGGCGATACGTGCCGACCGCTTGGCCCTGATCGCTTCGGTACTGATAGACGGCGGTGTTTCTTATGTATTGTTCAAAGGGCTGAATGCGCTGTTTAATAAGCCGCAGCACAAGGAACCCGGCAGGAACTTTCATCAAGCGATGGAGAAGCTTTCCGAAGCGGAAGCGAAACAGGCTGCACCTGACTTTAAGCCGGAAAACGATACAGACGAGGAAATTTCCGAAACGATCAGCCGCTGATGCATCCTTACCTGACCCGATTGGGCATAAGGCCGGAAGTGCAACTATTCTTCCGGCCTTTCTATAGTTCGGACGCTTTGGGTAACCTGGTCTTTGCTTATGGCGCGGAAGCAGAACATTTTGGTTTTGCTTTTCATAAGGTGCCGGTAACAGACACGTTTTGGCTGGCATGTAACCTGCAATTTTCACAAGTCCGCCTGGTTATCCTGTCCGCTTCGGCACTCGATGCGGTTTCCTGGCTGAATAAAAAGCTGCCTGCTTTTCCGCAGACCGAAAATTTATTGTTTTTGGCTTTGGGGGCGGGTGTAAGTGATGCACAAGTATTGTGGATCAGGGCGCATTTGCCTGGTAAAACTTTCCGGCTCCTGTTTGGGCGGGATCTGCTGGGGCGGATGGCTGATCTGAAGCTGGCCGCAGGCATCAAGGGTTGGCCTTTGTCGGTTTATTCCGGCGAAGGCGAACAGGTTGTAATTAGTTTCCGGCAACGCCATTTTTCTTTCAGCCAGGAACAATTCAGCCTGGCAGCTTTTGAACGCGCGGCGGGTGTGCGGTTTGGCGTGGCTGCCGATAAGCCGAAGGTATACAATACTTTTTTTGACGAGCTGAAGGCGGACGCCGGGCTTTTGATCTGATTAATCATTTTATTTTATGGAATCAAATATTGTTGATGAGCCGCAGGTGATCACGATCCGGCCTGCGCGTGTTTTGCCTTTGTGCATGTTATGGCTTTTATGCTGTGCAGTCTCGGCTTTCTGCTGCTGGCCTGGCGCTTCTTGCCGGGGTTGGTGTGGATCAGTTTATTGTCGGCAGCTTTCGGGCTGTACCGTTTTTGGTTTATCCGCTGCGTTTGTTATACCATCACGCCGGAGATCATCCGCATCAGGCGGGGAATCTTTTTTAAACGCACCGACCAGGTTGAGCTATATCGTGTGAAAGATTACATTTTAACGCAGCCGTTTTTATTACAGGTTTGCGGACTGATGAACCTGACGCTAAAAAGTACTGACCCGGAAAACCCGGTGATCTGGCTGCGCGGTATTCCGGCTTCAGACCTCGTAGACACCCTGCGCGGCTACGTACAACAGGCTAGGCTGAACAATAAAATTTATGAGCTCAATTAAACTTTATTGTTAAAATCCTTTCTAATAACTAATAAATTTAGTATCTTTAGGTATAAAACATGAGGGCATTTTAACCAATTTGCCCGAGGTTGCTTAGCAAGGAAATCCGATCATTTTACTGTAATGAAAACGTTTGTTTATTTGGTTTTTACCTGTTTCATTTCTACCGGTGCCTTTATGGGTGCCCTGTATTCAAAAACACCCTTCCTGCTGTATGCCGTTGGCTTTGGCGTTTGGGCGCTGTTCGTTTGGGGTGTTTATCGCCGCATGAAAAAAAATGATGAGCGCCGCGACATGGAGCGCCAGTTCCAGGATTATATGCGTCACCAACCGCGTAAGCAAGCACGCTGAAAAGATAATTAACCGACCCGCTGCCCCCAGCGGGTTTTTTGTTTCCTCCAAATTTTAGGGTATATGCCTAACTGGTGCGCTAACAGCGTGGTGTTCTTCGCGGCGGAGGACAGGCTGGGGATGATCCGAGATCTGTTTACGGATATCCAGCAGAAACAGGAGGTGGATGGCCGTTACCATCTGCCGGACTTTGCCGTCAGCGAGGGCTTTATGCGGGACATAGTATTGGAACCCGGCTGCATTACTTTTACCACCCGCTCATCACCCAATATCAGTTTACTGGCCGAGATCGCCGATCATTATGATGCGGCTTTTGTTAATCGTTATATGGAAATAGGCGACGGGCTGTATGGCGAAGCACGTTATGACTTTTATATGCTAACCATCACCGACCTTGACCAGGAAGAACTGCGCGCGGCCATTTGCTACGACCCGCAAAAGAGAGACTATCCCTATGGTGAGCAAGTCTTCGAATATGAAGGCGACCTGCTGGATCATATCCTTGATCAGAAAATAGCGCAAAAAAGCGACACGGACATTTACCAGCGGCTGCGATAATCATCCATTTAAAGTAATTTTTGCTTATTTTTGCACCATTATAAGCGGACACCTCGTCTGCATTGTGATAAGGTTTAGGTTTAAGGCCCCGGGCAGCGAGTGCATTGGGGCTTTTATTTTTTTCTTGATTCCCATGGCCAATTATTGTTCCAACAGCGTGCTTTTCCTGGGCGATGCGGCCACTGTAGCTGAAATAAAAGAAGTTTTCGCCAATATTGAAAGGGAGCAGCAGCGGACGCACCGATATCACCTACCTAATTTTGTCTCCGGCGACAAGGGCCACATGCTGGATATTTGCTTTAATGAAGATTGGATCAATTATGAGAGCCGCTGGCAACCGAACCTTGACCTGCTGGTAGCTTTCGCCGAACGTTACGAGGTCGATTTTATTAGCCGCTTCGATGAAATGACCAACGGCATGTACGGAGAAGCCATCTACCAAAATAATGAACTGAAAACAATTTATCGCCTGGCCTGGGCAGAAGTAGATCTGCAGGACGACACCGAGTTAGCTGCCATGCGCGAGGAACAACAATTATTGCTGGAAAAACATGCCCGACAGGGTTACAACCGGTAGCTTACTTATCATTCGTTCCCATCGATCCCTACGTTACCATCTGGGTCATAAACACTCTATTCCCGCTTCGGCCGTTTAGGTTGTATAACTTTGATCCGGCTCATGATCTCCCTTTCAAGCCGGTTATCAGCAATATCCCCGCTGGTGATTTCCCATTCCGTCTCCGTCCGCTCGATCTCGGCGGAAAAACCGCCATTAATGAAAACCAGGAAGCGATCTTCATCGGCCATGAGCTGGACATATTTGCGTTCATGGAACCGGTCATAGGTAAAGGATAGCGCTGTATCAGGATCATTACCGGATAGGAACACTGGCTGGTTATCCTGCAACAAATCAACCACTTGTAAAACTTCTGCCTCGCTCAGGTGCTGCCCGGTATACTTCCATTCGTATACGGTTGTGCCCTGGAAGTGCAGTTCGCCCAAAAAGCCGGGATTGGCTTCACCCTCCAGTTCTACGTATTCCAGGTAACGTTCCGATCTTTCCTCAAAGTCTTCAACTTCTTCAGCCGGGTAGCCCTCATACAAACGAAAAGCCTGCGTAGCCACATACAATTCCCCTTCCTTCCGGTAAACCGGGAAGATATCGACCGTTTCCAGTAGGCCATTATCCCTGGTAATTTTTATTAAAGCGGGGTTGTTGAGCATCGTTCTTTTTCTGTTTACACGACGCAAGATAAACAAACGTCAGGAAATTATTGTGCTTCTGCTGGCTTCAAGATGCCGTCTCCAGCCGAAGCGGTCAACAACAAAACCCTAAGTTCATGCGCGAAATGATAATCAGTGGCCTATACGGACATATCCTGCATATCTCTACAATACGATTGCGATTAAACAGCCAGCTTTCATTATAAAATAACGAGGGCGATGACCACGCACCGCCCCCATTAATATTGAGTAGATATTTAACATCAAATAGAAGGAAGTGTTAATTTAAAAATGAAAACTTATCTGGATCAGGTTTGGTTAATTCTTTGATTTTACTGAAAATTAAAGATGTTGCACCCGATTCGTATATTAATCCTTTATTCTTACTTTGTTCTAAATAATCACTCCAAAACTGTTTAGTCGACAAATATTTAACCGACGTAACTTTGGATTGACCTGTCAGAACAAACACCTGCCATGTTGAAAGGTCTTCCTTTTTTATTTTGGCAATAATTAATTGTTGCTTTTCTTCATTATAGCTATGATGCTCAATATCCAGTTCTCTGTTACAATTTAACATATCGGACAGGAACAAAACTGTATTCTTTGTAGTTTTACTGCTTGTATCCTGGTATTTGCTTAACAAGCGAAAAGCGCCAAGCACATCAGTTTCCAGCCGATCTGCTACGTTCCTGCTTGATGGAGAAATGGCCTTGATACCTACATCAACCACTTTAATAACTGAGTCCTTAAAAGCTTCAAACCTCATCTTTTCAAGTGAAAGTTTTTGACTTGGAGGATCTAATTCATTTTCGAACGTGCTTTTTGGCGGAATGCTAACGTTTATAAATTCAGTACTGCCTTTTTCGGTACTCCCATCCAACGGAAGTACCTTTAAACTACTGCCTGGTGTAAGGTCATCTAACAAGGATCTGATTATTTTCAAATAATAATCTTTAACATCACTATTTATTGAGGAACTTAAATCAACAAAGGCCACCATATTAATGCTTTTAGGTGAATTATTACATGAAGCAAAAAACAAAAGCCCTAAAACCAATATTACCGCATTTACCCCATTTGGAACTGATACCGCTTTCTTGATAGGTTTTGAATTGTATTGGTGTGTACTTTTGTAAAGTTCGATCATGGTATTAATCTTTATCATCATTGTATTCCACGAAAGTTTAATTGCTCGTACTTCTTTTGATTCATCAATTCCGTAAAGAAAAAGTTCCCTGTTGCAGCATGCTACTTTTTCAAATTGCCGGTAAACGTTATCGTTAATCTCAAAATCATCACGCGCTGATACTGTGTGAAATTCGGCCTCTTTGGCTTTATTTTCTTCATCTACAGTCCGTTTCAATATACGCCGGATATGAAGCATTAATGACCAGGCAGCTTCAAGATTATCTTTAACAGTGTGCCAAAACATTGAATTAATTTTATTAATGCGGTTAATTAATTTGTTAATTCTTCTCGCATTTTTGTGATATTTTTTGTACAGTTTATATCGGGTGGCATATTTGTTTTTTTGAAGGCTATAAAAAGCGAATAGCCCTATTACGATAAATGCCAATACAAACGTGGCAGCAGCAGCATATTTTGATCCTGAATTAAGTTTTGAATTCAATTGATTGATTATAGCTGAATGGTTATTAACTGCTACATCAACTGCCTCTAAGAAAATAAGCCTAACCATTGCTATTGTAAAAGTGGCAAAAACGCCCGCAGTGATAAATCCAATAGCCACTACTAATCTTTTAATCACTCTTGGTTTATCATCTTCGGACAGTTCGCCCTTTTTCAATAATAAGCGACCTTCAAAATAAAGCGCCAGATTTTTAAAACCTGCTTCGCAGCACAAAATAATTAATATAGCGATACAGGCACCTAAAATAAATTTGAGCCATAGTTGGCTTATAGGCAATATGTACGGTACAATCATTGACGCAAAATAGCTGTCAAATATTAATAAAATAAAAGTGACTACCGTCCAACTGTACCTGTCCCTACTTGCAGTTGCCACTTCGTTGGGTTTTAAAATAGGAGCCTCATAATTGCGTTCAATTCCCCATTTATCAGTGCTGATCAAATGCTCATCATTTTTTGAAATCCTTGTTTCCAATTCTTCACCATAACGATTCAATTTGATCGACTTCCTTTTATACGAAGTCTGGATGTTGTCATTATGATAGGTTTTTCTTTCGGCTTGAAGGGCCTCCATAACCCTGGGATGGTTTGCCCTTCTGCGTATTGCAAATCGGGCAAACGGATAAAATTTAGTTCTCATTGATGTTTTTATTTTTAATAATGTCTCTACATTATTTTATCAGCCGTAGCGACATAAGCTGAGTTTATTGAAAGCTTTAACCTGCGGTGTGGATCAGTCATTAGGGCGGAGATTTTTGAGACCAGTTGGCCAGTATCTGGCTGATCTTTAAATGGCGCGCAGCAGAAACTGCGGTAAACTGCAGGATATTGATTTCAGGGTTATTAGTGTCGCTGGCAACAGCTTTTGGGTGAGCTGTTTTGCTATTTGCCGGATCTGTAATTGGAGTAAGTTTCCTTTTCATAACGTCGCTGAATTGTTATGACAAAGGAAATCACTATAGACTAATTATGCAATAATAAGTATTTGATTTTCAATACATTATCGTCGGATTACAGCGCGACTTACGCGCAAGTGAACAAGTTTATTTACATGTAAGCTGACAGTCTGCTAGCGTCAGATACTATAATATTCTATCAACGCTTTAAGAGGAGAGAAATGTTTTCTTGCTTCTTCCCATTCCGCTTCGTTGTCAACCAAAATGTGTCTGACCAGTAAACTTCTTTTGGTGATATTGCCGCTTTCTTTAATCTGGAACTTTTCGACAAGGTTTGACCTTGTACCAGCATTAATGACCTTGGCAATATATGCATTGTCGTAAAGGGCTGCCTTTGGATCATCAACGAAAAACTGATTTAACTTCGATAACAGGTCTTTATAGGCTTGAATAGTATTCGCCCTTTCCTGGTTTATATCAAATTTTACAATATTGGCAGCGTGGTTGATCGCTTTTACTAAACACTCATTAACATATGCATCCTGAAGACTTGGACGCAAGGCCAACTTACCTTTTTCACAATACGAATTCCATGGAGCATTTAAAAAATCATCAATATGGTCTTTTCCATAGGCTGTTAATAGTACAAGGGGTAACAATGGATAAACATCGTTGATGCGATAACATACATCTGCGCCGTTAATCGTATGTTCGTCACTAAACCGGAAATCAATAAAAATGGCCAAATAGCGGTGACTGGCGACTTTAAGGCCGGTCTCAGGGTTTTCTATTAGTTCAACCTGATAGCCGAGTCGCTTAAGAGGGTCAGCGATTTCCTCTGTAACTTCAGAAAGTTTGTCGTCAATAATTAGGATTGGTTTAGGTTTCATGATCAACGGTTAATGTGATAATGGTTCTGCCATCCCGGGTTTCACATGCCCTTTGGATATGCTTTAAAGTACTCAAAGCCGATTTAATAAAAGAAATACCCTCACCCTTCAGGCCGCTCATTGCTGAGCTGCTGAGGAAAAAGTCACGGTATTTCTCCTGCATTTCGCCGGCATTGGTAAATATAATCATTAATTTATTTTCATCAACTATCTCAAGGTTAACTAAATAATCTGATTTTCCTTTATTCCTGCTGTTAGAATAAAGGTTCAGCAACACTGTAAATAGGCTTGGGATATTCTCAGTTTTAATATGATTGAGAGGATGTTGTTCAACCTCCTCCGAATAAATGATCCTTTTTTCACCTGCCAATTGCGTCGCGCTATGGATGAGATTGAGAATGCTCGTAAAGGTATCGAAGCCGTGCTGTTTCAGCAATAATTCACCTGCATCAGCATCGAAATTGTACAGTATATCCGTTGCATAATCTCGCAAAATGGACAGATTCTCCACGCGTGTATAATCTTCCAGCGCTTCTGTAAAGCGTTTTTCTTTGATGGAATGATACAAACTCGCCATGACACCCCTGAAACCAAAATTCTTCAAGGTATGTTTATGGTCCTTAATCAGCTCACGTGTATGTGCAAGCTGATCTTTGGCCCGCAAAATTTCAATGATTACGTCATCGAGTTGACTGAACAAAACCCCTTGTACTGCATTGATCAGTATCTCTTTGCGGGCACTGATTTCTTCGGCTAAAACTTTGACATTTTTAAGCTGGCTTATTAATTCAAAGGTGGCCAGCCAACTAAATTGCAGCGTTTGTGAGCTGGCTTCTCCGAATACAAGCAATATCTGTTTTTCATCCGCATAGCTTTGGCCCACTTCAATTGTTTCATACTTGGCTTCTTGCCAATCTATCTTGGCATCAGTCACCATGCTGTATAACATTGGTATATAACGCTCCTGCTGAGCGCGACTGATTTCTGCCGGGCTTTCACTGACCAGGAACTTATTCAGCCGTGCGTCATAAGCAAACTGAAAATAATAATATCCTTCCCCGATTGATCCATCCGGATTAAAAAATAAATCATCTAATTGATATTCGCCAGCATACTTGGTCAACTCATCATAGTATGGGCGAAAGGGGGCGTCAATGGGATATCTGGATAGGTCATTGAATATCTGGTCATTTTTTTTATAAATGGCAGTTATTGTTTTCATGATGTACGGCGCATCCCCCTTCCATCTGTTAAAGAAATCAATGATCAGGGATGTTGCAGTAGCGCTGGTCCTTTCGCCGTATAATATCATGATCAAATATACTTAATCATAAAGTCCCGGTCTACCTCCCTTTCCAAAAAGATACTCTTCGAACCGCTGGCTTTCCAATACTTGTTGAGATATGCAACAATATGTTCTACATCATAAGGCTTACAACTGTACACATCGAGCTGCAGGTAGCTTTCCACTGTCCAGTAATGAAATGAAATATGGGACGTAATAATACCTACGATACCGGTCCAGGCTTTCTGGTGGCTAAAGGCCACCTGCGGCGCAATCAGTATCTTAACGCCAATTTCTTCTACTATATCTTTCAGGAAACGGATCAGGGTTTCGCCTGATTCAACGTTCAGGTCAGGCCGGTTGACGGTCGCCTGGTAGATCAAATGGTGATGTACCAACTGCCCTTTTTTTGTTTCCTCGAACTTGAATACGGTAACAGAATAATCAAATAACTGACTATCGAGTTGCACCCGCTTCCAGGTATAGGCATTGGAAAGGTTCTCTTCTAAAATATCGATACCAAGCATCCCGGTTTCCGCGATCAAAGTCGTTGTCCAGTTCTTCTGAAGGATCTGCTCGGCGAGCCTTACATAAGCCCCTACAATACCATCAGGGGCAAAGACGGCAATGTCGGGCATCAGCGCCAAACCTTCTTTAGTATTGGTCTGCAATAAATGGTCGTCATCGCCCCAGGGCAGGTTCCCAAATAGGAGGTCGGGTACTTCGTTAACACCTGCAACCAAATCAGTTTGTACAAAAGTAATATTGGTAATGCCATACCTTTCGGCGTTATACCGGGCTACTTCCAGTGCTTCCGGGGATATATCTGTTGCGATGATCCTGGACCCGGGGAATCGTTTAGCAACCGTAATGGCATTGCAGCCACAGCCGGTGCCGACGTCTACAAAGGTGCCCTGCCCCAGATCGTTTTTTTCAATATGCTCCAGGACAAAAGCCATCATTAATTCGGTCTCCGCGTTCGGTACATATACCCTCGGGTCAACATAAAATTCTGTATTCATAAATTGGGTACTCCGTTGCTCGTAGGCCGGCACGGCTATATCGTTCTCACGCATATCGTTCATCTTCCGTATTGTGCTTTATTTGAATTGTTCTTATTAATTTTCCATTAAGATCATAGGCATTAAAACTGCCATAGATCATTATTTTATTGGACATTGTATTTTCAAAAAGTTTAGTGCTTAGGGTAAGTAACTGGCCGCTTTCCGATAATCGGATCACATTATGTACCGGATTGCCGGAAACCATCTCATAAGCCCAGCCTTCATCCGAAATGCGGATATGTTCATCCTTCAAGCCTATATAGTAATTGGCGCCTGCACCCCCAGTGCGCACCGGTGTAAGCAGAGGGCCATTTTTTTCCAGCAGCAAAATATTGGGATGGGGATACTGAAAAACTTTAAGGGCATCCAACAGCGGCGGTGATTGTATAAAATCAAGTATGCTGCCTTGGTAAACCTGGTTCTCCAAGGTAGTATCTGCTTCACTGTGTAGAAAAAGTACTTCGTCGGCAATAGTTTCTGCTTCCAGCTTGTGGTGACTGATGTAGATAACGAGCAGGCCATACTGATCCGTTATTTCCCGAAGTTTGCTTAAAAAATTCATCTTGATCTCTGCATCCAAACCGTTGGTAGGTTCATCCAAAAGCAGCAATGACGGGTTAATGGACAGTGCACGTAATAAAGAAAGGCGCTGCCGCTGCCCGCCGCTGAGATCGCTGACAGAACCCGCACCAGCGAGGACTTCACCCATACCGAGCGATACGACGAGCTCGTCAAACAACTGTTGGTTAAAATGTTTGCCATAGCGTGCAGTGTTTTGGAAGTACAAAGCATTGCGCGCCGGGGACAGGTGCTCAAAAAGGACGGGCTCCTGGGGGAGGTATGCGATCACATCATTTTCGCCCTGGAAACTGATCTTACCGGATAGTGGTTTTTCGGTACCCAGGACTAGTTTAAACAACGTGGATTTACCGGTACCGCTGGCACCCATTAAAGCCACGATATGTCCCTTGGCAACTGTATCGGCGTTTATTTCAAAAACGGTATCGTTAAATAACAACTTTCGTTTATCATAGCCGAAAGTCACCCGGTCAAACTTAAGTGATTTCATGGTGCGGATCTATTTTCTTTAGAATGGACCGCCAAAGCAGCACAGCGGCAGCGGCGATCATTAGTGAAACCAATAAATAATTTACGCCCCTGGCGTAGTCTGCGGCCCTACCCTCGATATTCATTTTCATTTCGCTTACAAAAGAAGGAATGAAATCGGAAAATAGATTATTAATGATCGACTCATTCCAGATTAGGGAAAAAGATATCAGAAATGTGAGGAGATACTCTGCCAGGTAACGCTTAAGAAAACAATCAGTAACGATCTTGTTAAAAGGCAACCGGTGCGCTTCCATATAGCTAAGTTCGTTATTACTTGTCCGGAAATGCGTCACCAAAATAAAACCGGAAATCAGCGGGATGGTCAGGATGGCATGTCCGGTCAGCCATAACAATTTCAGGTTCCATTCGCTGCTATAGCCAGCCAGCCGAAGCCATTGGAAGCCCGTTAGATAAATGGCGACCGGAGGGATGAGCTGCATTGCAAATAAAAGTAAGAAAAAGACCAGCGAACGCCTGTTAAAGGATGCGAGTGTGCGTTTCCAGCCTAATCTTAAACAGATACTCAGCACAACGGAAAACGCCACGCCGAAAATAGCCGCTAGTGTGGTGAATAGCAACGGGCTGATAAGGGTCTGAAAGTCAAATTGAAAGTTGACAATGGTTCGCCCGATGGCGTAAACCAAAGGAAGGGTCACAAGTAAAAGCAATACGGTCGGATAAACTTTACCGGCAAACGTCTGAACATTTATCAGGAACAGGCGCCTGCGTGTAAGGAGTCTTTCGTATAACCATGTGTAAATCACGGAAACGGCGACTATAGCAATCGCAGCAGCCCCGAGCGCGATCAAGCATAAGGCAAGCACCTGATTATTCGCGAACACCGGACTGTATAAGGCGTTGGAAGTGTATGTGCGGATAAGCCACTGGCTGATCAACTCTGTATTAGTACCAATCGAAGCTTTGAATATCAGTTGAAACTTGGCGTCTTCGTAAAATGAAAGAATAAAATTGAGCACGAAAAGAAGTATAGCCAGGTCTTTACAGGCCGGCAGAAAAATGTCTTTTATTTTTTCTGCGGCAGTAAGCCGTATTCCTTCCACGTAAGCTATCGGGGGACGCGGAAGGTTTTGAATAATGAGCCAGAACAGGTAGGTGTAAAGCGTGCCGTACTGATAGAACTGGAGCAGTGTCAAGGTCAGGAACTTTACCGTACTGCCTTGCTGAAAGAAAGCCAGATCAGAAAAGATGATCTTACCGATAAAAGCGATGGAGACATTCCCCAACATCACCGGCACGATCAGCAGATTCAGCCATTTGCCCGCTGTCGAACTGATCGCGACCTTTGTCAGGCCCAAGGCCAGGAATAAGCTGAGACCTACGTTGAACAGCGAAGCCAGGCATGCAAAATTGAAGCTTTTAATGAAGGCGCTGACGCCCTCAGGGTTTTTGCTGATCAGGTCCAGCCGTCCCTCCGCAATGCCTGTGAATGACGGCAGCAAATAAAAAAGGAACAACGCACTTAAAGCAATTCCGCCAATCCTATATAGATATCTACCCACTATTTCCTGTGCTGCTTTAGTAAAGATATTTAATGCTTTGCCGCGTTCGCGTAAATGACCTTGCGCTCCTTATCGATGTCAGTTTGCATTATCTTGACCGCCTGTTCCGGGGTGAGCTCATTATTCCACATTTTTTGAAGCGCAGCTGTGATTTTGTCGCTGATCATCGTCGCATCGATACCAGCTTCCAGCATATAGACCCCACGGTCGAGCGAACTTCTCAGCGCTTCAGCATAGGGGATTTTTTTTACTTCCGGATCATCATAAACCGTTTTTAAAGGGGAACACAATCCTTTTTTAAATAAAGCCACTTGTACTTTTGGCTGCATCTGATCAATGATGTAGCGGGCGGCAACCTCTGGGTTTTTGGATTTGCGGTTGATGAAAAAACTGCCTCCGGCCAATAATGATTTGTTGCCCGGTATAGGCGCAAAACCGAACCTGGTATCGAACGAACCATCTGGTTTGGCGGTAAGGCTATAAGCCAGGTCAGACCAGATCAAGGCCATGGCAATATTACCTTGTTTCACGAGTTTGATCTGTTCATAAGCGTCAACATTTGTAAAATTACCTGCATTATACGGCTTCAGGCCATAATAGAATTTGGTGGCGTTCAGGGCTTCCGGTGTATTGAGCAGCACCTTTGTATTTTGATCACCCTGCCAGCCATATTCTTTGTCCATCACTTTGCCACCCATACCGAACAGGAAATTCACCCATTCATAATACAGCCAGCTCCCTACGGCACCCTGCAGGCAAACCCCATAGGTATGTTTATCCGGACGGGTAAAAAATGCGGCTACATGCTGGTATTGTTCCCACGTTGCTGGTACCTGTAGCTTTTCTTTATACTTTGCTTCGTAAGCCGTCTGTGCCGCTTTATCGTCAAACATTGCTTTGTTATAGCATAGGAACATGGTATTGGATGTAAAAGGATAACCTACTTTCACAATCGGGCCTTGGGGGTCTTTCAGGTTCTTGTAAAAGCCAACCTCGTGCCAGGCTCGTGGGAACATGTCTTTCTCAAAGCTTTTCAAGCTGTCTGGCACATTTTTGATCAACTCATCGATGGGATAAACGTAATCGTTGGTCACAAATGAGGCAAGAGAGAAATTATATTGCATCACAATGTCGTAAAGGCCGGTACCATTGGCGAAATCCTGGTTGGCTTTATTAAACGCATCGTCGAAGCTGTTGGGTTTAAAGTCCAGTTTGACATCTGGATGTTTGGCCTCATAGTCTTTTTGGAACGACATCAGTGATTTAATGGTCGTCGCACTTTCTGCTAAAATTGTAATTTTATTACTATGATCGCTACACGAAAATAACAATAGCGAACAAACTGCAATCAATCGAAGATGTTTCATATACAAGTCTTTATGTTTAGTCCAATCTAATATTGCAAATATGAAGATTGATTTACATAAAATATCAACGCTTAATTACTTAGATGTAAGCTTACAATTCCTTAGGTGTAAGCTTACACTATCTCAATGTAATTTTGATTTACGATTTTTAAAAGTTACTTCTATAGATTCCTTGATCTAACTATCTGTAAATAGTACTGCACCTACCCATGAAATCATTTCGATGATTGATACTTAATACATCTGTCGTTCCATTTTAAAAGGAATGACATCGCTGGTAATTAATACTTCCAGTTTTTTGGGCATTGCCTGCGGCCCGCGCTGTCCACTATATCTTTTTTTCCCAAAAAGGATACCGTTGCCATCGCTAATGCGGCCCTGCCTGTAAATCAGGTTCGCTGTTGCTCACCAGATAACAGCCCCCACCGCAAGCGTCAGCCCGCCGTTTAGCAGCCGCACCGTCCGAATCAGCTCGTACCGCTTCGCTATACCGGCTGATTATACGCGCCCACCGGCAAGCTGCCCCTTGCTTTATTCCTCTTCATAACCGGTTGGTTTATCGTTCGATTGGACAGGCTTTCCAACCTTTTTAGTTTTTAAAATGCAAAGGTAAAGCCCCCTGCGCGGTTGTCAAGGGTCTATGAAACCCCGCGCCAGGCCGGGCCCTTGACAACCGCGCACTGTGCTTTTTAAACCCTTGCATTAAAAAACTAAAATGTAATGTTATGGAAAGCCTGGTATTAAATCTTCAATCAAAAAATCAAATCAAAGCCTACATGAAGGATAACCACATGGTTCATTATGAAAGAGAAATCTTTCAGGAAATGATCTTTGCCATTCAAGCGAAAGACCAACAGCAATTAGATTGGTTTCGCAACTTCGGCGATTCATTCAGTACCATCACCATGAATGTTCATGCCTATCGCATGGGATTGCAGTTCGGCTTCAGCGAAATTGCCTTTGATAAATATGGCTGGTTTCAACGACCAGTATTTCTGGATCAGGAAGAACTGACCTTTGGTGATACCAGCCGCTATGGTAATTACAGTACCATCAAATTAGGCAAGGGCTTAAATGGTATCTGGACTTATGCCATCTCTTACAGCTATGGTGTCGCAGGTGGCGGTTACGGCTTATCCGTTTATGGCAAACAATTCAACAACCGTATGGACGCATTTGCCGATGCCCTTAGCGATTTAAAATCTAAAATGGTTTCAAGGATCGGCAGTACAGATACCCTTAACGATAAACAGCCGGTCATACTGGCAACCCTACGTGATATTAATAAAGCTTTAATTGGAATGGTACAACTCAGCTTGTTCTAAATTTAGCACTGGTTAATTCACAGTTGATCTGGATGACTGCCGGAAATGTAATAACAGTACTTTTTTATCGTCTCTATATTTTCCTCTTGATCTGGCTTGGGCGCATTTGCGCTAATGAAACGTGCAAAACTTTGGCATAATCAACAATAATATGCCAAAGTTTTGAAATGTCATTTTCATTTTCTACTATTGTATGACCAACAGAAACCTAAAATTGAAAGCCGCAATCGAAATAGATATTCTAAAGAAATTTGCTGACAAAGGCATTTTTACCAAAAATGAGTTAGAAATGTATTTAAGGCAGTATTTCCCGGCAGCATCTGGAAATACAATTTCGTGGCATATTCACAGTCTAAAGTCAAATGGAACCATATCGCATGTTTCCAGGGGAGTGTACTCGCTGGACAACAAGAGGGATTTCCAGCCTCAGATATCAAACACACTTAAAAGAATTAACAATAAAATCAATAAGGAATTTCCTTTTATTCAATTCTGCGTTTGGGAAAGTAAATGGTTTAATGATTTAATGGTCCATCAGTTATTCAAAAACTATTTGGTTGTCGAAACAGAGAAGGATGTTATGGAATCTGTTTTTAATTCACTAACTGATTTCAGCAAAAAAGTATATCTAAACCCCGACCACGAGATTTTTGAGCGGTACATCGCCAATTTCAATGAAGTCATTATTGTTAAACCCATGGTTTCCGAAGCGCCTATTAACGTTGACGAAAAAGGCATACACGTAGCCCTCCTGGAAAAATTACTTGTTGATGCCCTTATCGAAAAAGATCTTTTTGCTGCACAACAAAATGAGTTGGAATACATTTTTAGTACCTCATTAAAAAAATACAAACTCAATATTAACAAGCTTAAAAGATATGCCAGGCGGCGAAATCAACTGAACGAACTTGAAAAATACATAACCAAAACTTTGGCAAAATGACATTAAATATGCCAATATACTAACATGATAAGTAGACAGAATTTTGAATTGGAGTGGATTAAATCCGTTTCTACAAAACTGGGGCGAAAAGGTGACCCAAAGATGTTAGAAAAGGTCATCTATGCACTATACTTATTGGAGCAATTAAAGGCCAATGGTTTAAATTTAATTTTTAAGGGGGGTACATCATTATTATTAGTAACAGACCCTCCGCGCCGCTTCTCGATAGACATAGATATTATTACTACTGCCAGTCAATCTGAGATTGAAATGGTCATAGGTAAAATTATAGCACGGGGACAATTTACAAGTTGGGAATCAGATAACGAACGTAAACATGTAACTGACGCACCGGTATCACATTATAAAATATATTATAAAAGCCGGGTAAATCAGCATTTTGGTGAAGAGCCTATTTTGTTGGATATTTTATTTGGCGAGAATCCATACCCGACCTTGCAAGAACACCTCATTGCGCATTCCTGGTTACATCAGGAGGGCGAAGCGATAACAATTCAGTTACCCTCTTTTGAATCTATTTTGGGTGATAAACTAACCGCATTTGCGCCAAATACAACAGGAATTTTATATAGTAAAAACCGTCCTGTAGAAATTATCAAGCAGTTATATGACATCGGCTTTTTGTTTGAACTTTCAAATGACCTCGCCACTATCAAAGCAAGTTATAGGACCATAGTTAAAGAGGAGATCGCGCTGAGGAAACTGCAAATAGATTGGCAGGGGCCGCTTGAGGATGCTATTGAAACTTGTTTTCTACTTGCTTTACGTGAACCCAGGTCAAAAGAGTTTGAGCATTTGCAATCAGGCATTCGCAATATTGTAAATTTTATAATTCATCGATTTACAATCGATGAAGCCATTTTGGCTGGAGCTAAAACCGCTTACCTGTGTTCGTTAATGTTAAATGATGATCATAATATTAAACGATTTGGATCTGCCGAGCAGATTAGAGACCTGGAAATTACAGCTTCCAATTACAGCAAATTAAATAAACTAAAAAAATCAAATCCAGAAGCCTTCTTCTATTGGCAATTGGCTTTAATATCTAAAAATAAAACCGCATGAGCGAAGAAAATTTAATTCAGAATAACCCTACAAACGATGAGATTGTTTTAGAGGACAGTCAACTTGTTTGTATTCTTACTGGTGAAATTAAAACGACCAGTGGAAGAGAAATTATATTCCAGTCGGTTGCCAGAATGTTAAACGAAGAATACGGGTTCGATTTGCCAGATATGGCGCGGGATTTTGTTATATCTGGCTACGACCCAGACTCAGGGAAAATAAAGAAGCAGAAAATAGACCTAGTCATTTTTGAACCGGATCAACCTCACAAACAAGATCATATTACTCGATTATGCATCGTCCATGACGAAAAGACAAAGGAAAATGACAAAAAAAAGGGGGTAGAAATATCGTTGCAAAACGCATTAAGCTGTGTTGGTAGTTGCGAATTCGGACTTTGGACCAATGGTGCTACCTACAATTTTATACAGAAAGAAGTTGACGCATTTGATAATCTTCAATTTTCTGATCTTTCAGATTTTCCTGGCGTAGGGCAAACTATCGCCGATCTTGATCGATCTGATAAAATCATTGCTCGTAACCCTGCTAATGATTCACTCATACGCGTATTTAAACGCTGCCATGATTATATCTATGGTAATGAAGGCATGAAAAAAACTGCATTTTGGGAGCTACTAAACCTTATTTTTTGCAAAATCTACGATGAAAAAAGACGCTTCACTTGCGCGGAAAGCGGTGAAAGCTACAGACGTGAATTTTGGGTAGGCGTAAAAGAACAGAATACGATTAAAGGCCGAGAACAGGTTGCAAAACGAATAAAAGACATTTTTGCAAAGCTTAGGAAAGACCCACTTTTCTCTGAAGTTTTTGATGGCAACGAACAAATAAGTTTAACTGACAAAGGGCTGGCCTTTATTGCGGCTGAATTAGCTAAATACTCGTTTTTAGATGCAACAGTTGATGTAAAAGGTGTAGCTTATGAAACCATAGTTTCCAATACACTAAAGCAGGAAGCCGGCCAGTTCTTTACGCCAAGAAATATAGTTAAATGCATGGTAGAAATGATGGATCCAACGGCCCATCAAAGAGTATTGGATCCTGCATGTGGCTCCGGTGGCTTTTTGGTAATGGTTTTGGATCATGTGCGTAGAAAGTTCGCTAAGCAAATATTTCCTGATTTAGAGGGGCCATGGTTGGAGGAAAAGTTCAACTCTATAGAAGTAAACAACAAAGTTAAAGATTATGCAGAGCAATACCTTTTCGGATTCGACTTTGATCCTGACTTAAAAAAGGCAGCGCGGATGAACATGGTGATGGCGGGTGATGGTCACGCCAATATCTTTCACGCTAACTCATTGGCTTACCCTAAAGGCGACAATGAAGCCGAACTATATAAAATCAATGAGGCCGTCCGTAAAAGTATTAGAACCGGAATCGATGCCGATTTCCCGTTTGAACAAGATTATAACGCGCTTGGAAAATTCGATCTTATTTTTACAAACCCGCCTTTCGGCGCAAAAATACCAATAAATGATCCCGAGATCTTAAGGCAATTCGATTTAGGGTTTAGTTGGAAAAAAGACATTAATGGACAATGGCAAAAATTAAATTTGAGTAGTAGTCAACCGCCTGAAATACTGTTTATTGATCAATGTTATCAGTTTTTGAAACCAGGGGGCAAAATGGCTATTGTATTGCCTGATGGCATTTTAGGTAATCCTAACACCGAATATGTTCGATCATGGATATTAGACAAATTTAAATTGTTAGCGTCCATAGATTTAGCCGTGGAAGCATTTTTACCTCAGGTAGGCGTACAAGCATCGCTCTTGTTTTTGCAAAAGAAAACTGAAGATGAACGCGCTCATTCCCTTTTGCATCACTCTGATTATGATATATTTATGGCAATTGCCGAAAAATTAGGGAAAGACAGGCGTGGCAATCAAATTTTTCTTAGGGATGAAGATGGCGCGGAACTGTTGTTTGATGAGATAAAAACATATCTGACTTACAATAAATTGGAAGGTAAAGTTTTGAAAAAAAGAAATGAAAAAATCAAGCGCTTGGACGATGATTTGCCTAAAATTAGTAAAGCATATTTTGAATTCTGTAAAGAAACCGCAATATGAAAACTTCGACAGTCCGAGTAACGGATATAATTAATGCCATGCGGTTTGATAGTGGTTTTCATCTTTCGGAGGGGACTCTGTATTTAAAAAAAATACATGAGATGCCTCATGAAGAGCTCCAGAATTTAACATCAAAAATATTTACTGCGGGAAGAAGCAAGAGAATGTATACCGATAGAAAATTTGGGTATCCTTATTTAAGTAATTCTGACGTTGTAAAACAAAACCCGATTAATGGGTGCAAATATAACTCTCGTAAATATGGATTTGATGAATTATCTTTTCTGAAAGAAGGAATGATTGTTACAGGTCGGGTCGGAGCCATTGGGCAAACTGCTTATATTACATCTGAATTCGAAGAATTGGACGCTATGGGTTCAGATAACATGATTCGTATAGTGCCTAAAGACAAAAATAAATCGGGATACATTTACTCCTTTCTGGTATCAAAATACGGAAATACATTGCTTTGGAAATTAGCTGCAGGCGGCGTGCAACCTTATATTACAGAAGAAATGATTAAAGATATGCCAATTCCTGTCTTTTGCGATGATAAGCAACATAAAATACATAATTTGATAATTGAAGCATCTACGCTACGTACCGAGGCTAATAAATTATTGAGAAAGGCTGATCAATTATTTATTTCCAATTTAAACATCAATGATGAGTTGTTCGATAAAATAACCAATTCTTCGGAATCAGCCACCTCATGTAGTTTTATCGTGAAAAAGTCTTCAATAACACCATTATCAATAAGATCAAGAACATATAGCGAAAGATTAAAACTAATAAAAGAAGTCTTTCAAAATGGCTCCCATGAAAGCCTCATTTCATTGTTACAATATGCTCCAGTAAAAGGTGGGAGATATAAGAGGGTTGAAGTTTCAGAAAATTCAATTAACGCAGTTGAATTATTAAATCAAGGCGATTTACATAATCTCAAGCCGAAAGGGAAAATCATTTCTAAAAAATACATTGATAACCTGGATAATCAAACAGCTAAAAAAGACATGATAATTGTCCCCGCAGTGGGAACGCTTGGAGAAAATGAAATTTTTAGCCGACCTCTTTTTGTACATGGATACTTAGAAGGTAAAGTTTTATCCGAACATTTATTAAGAATAATGCCGGATAGGAGAAAAATTGACCCTGGATACTTGTTTATAGTTCTTAAATCGGATCTATTCTTCAGAATTTTCAGATCGATAGTTTATGGCACTAACTTATTGTATTATATTTTACCTCTGTTAGAAGAGATGCCTATTCCAAGACTATCTGTCTCTATTGAAAAAGAAATTGGAGATTTGGTAAATACAGCCTATGAAAAATTAAGCCTTGGCAATATAAAAGAATATGAGGCTATCAATATAGTTGAAAACGCAATCGAATCATGGCAAAATTAATGCATTGTGGTAATCATCAGGGTCCTGTTAATTCGGGCGAAGAACGCTTGTTGAAATACCTGGAGGTCAACCTTTCTGATGACTATCTGATTTTATCAAATATTGAACTTGCCTACCTCAACCCCAAGAATCACCAGGTTCAGTATTTGGAATATGACTGCATTATAGTTGCGCCACACGCCATATTCAATATTGAAAACAAAGATTTTAGCGGCCGATTAGAGGGAGACGATAATTATTGGTACTTGAATGACCGGGAGACTCGTAATCCTCATAAAACATTACGCTTCAAAACTTCGGTATTAGCTAGTAAGCTAAAAGAGAAAAACGCTTCTTGGAGCAAAGCCTGGATCCAATCTATTGTAAGCTTATCACACCCATACCAAACCAAAAAAGGGCTATGGGGTGCGCATGTCAAAGCCACCTACATTCTTGATCAACAATTCATTGATAACCTAACCCAACCAGAACTTATTGGCCGAGAAAAAAACGAGCTCAATGGCATTTTTCAAGACATAGCGGCTGAAATCTGCGGTACCGCAAGTCTGAAGACTGCAGATAAAAAGACGGAAGTTGAAGGCTATCAAATTATTGATATCCTTGATCAGGAACCAAACTACACAGAATATTTAGTTAAACCCAAAGGGGTAACCTCAGCTATTAGAAAGCGAATAAGGGAATATGCTTTAGACGTGCCTAATTTACCCCTAACGCAACGCGAAAAGCGGAATCACCTAATTCAAAACCAATATAATGCGCTGAATAAGATAAAGACAAATCCCTTTATCTTAAATGTACAATTTAAGTTGGATCAGGAAAATCATATCTTTTATGAGATCACAGACTATTTGGATGAAAACTCCTTACGTGCTGAACTAAAAAGAAAAACATTTACGATAGAAGAAAAGATAAATATCGTTTTCAATTTGATCAGCGCACTTAAGGCGGCCCATGAGCAAAATGTTTTTCATAGGGACATTAATCCTGAAAACGTTTTTCTCGCTGGCGGATATGCCTGTTTAGGCAATTTTGGGAAATCCTATTTTGCAGATCATCAGGATGAGGGGTATACTGTAATGCCGACCATCAATGAATCAAACGCCACTCCTTATCATGCTTTAGAACTAAGTTTGCGGGATGCATCGCGCGCATCGGATATCTATTCGTTGGCCATTCTTACCTATGAATTATTTGTCGATAAAGTCCCTATAGAAAGCCCATTTGAGCTTAATCGACTTGGGGGAAAACTCCCCCCTAACAGAAAAGCAACCCATGTGAAGCCAGGTGTGCCATCTTGGTTAGATGATTTTTGTGATCATACCATCTTAACTGATCCCGATGACAGGTGGGATAATCTGGAAGAAATGGAAGCATTTATCAAAAAGGCAACAAAGGTAGAAGAGGCATCCTCTGGCAGCGTTCTGCCCAAGCCGGATAATTGTGACTTTGAGATCGGAAGTAAGGTATCCGATTTTACGATATATCAGCATCTAGGCCAAGGAGGCTATTCACAGGTTTACCGGGTGAAACATAACCTGCAAAGCAAGAGCGATTTTGCCATGAAGGTTTTTAACGAAAGTGTACACGGCTCCTCCGTTACCGATGAATATAACGCGCTGACGAACCTTAACCACGACAATATTGTAAAATTTAGATGGAACGGTATTCTACCTTCCGGACAATTTTATACATTGATGGAACTTCTGGAAGGTGAAAACCTTAAGGAGTATGCCAAGGGCGCAAAGAATTTACCTGTCTATAAAATATTTCAGGTTGCCAAGGATATTCTAAGCGCTTTGACCTATATGCAAGCCATTAGTCCGCCGATATACCATAGAGACATTAAACCCCAAAATATTGTCTGGGATAAGGGAAAGCGGTTTGTCCTTATTGACTTTAATGTCGCTTCAGTTGTTGAAAATAACCTAGACTATGTGGGGACGAACCCCTACCTGGCGCCCGACTTGGTAATAGGAAACAACCGCGTAAATTGGGATGGATCGGCAGATACCTTTGCCTTAGGTATCACGCTTTATGAGCTTGCCTGTAAAGTTTATCCCTGGTCAGGTTCGATGAAAATGCCCCAGGTTGGAAAACCAGCCGAATCGCCGCAAATTCACAATGCCAAACTTTCCAATGCGTTTTCTGCGTTTCTCTCAAAATCAATCGCTACCAAAAGGGAAGCTAGGTTTCAATCGGCTAAAGAGATGCTTGATGAATTGCTGACCATCGGCGAGAATAATTTACTCCAGATAGAAAAGGAGACCTCGACGATTTCTTTGGCAGCCGGCGGCGGTCCGGATCAGAACATCGTAAATTATGTTAATTCTCTTTATAGTCAATCTCGTCATGGAAATGTTGGAACAAGAGCAGGAGATAAAAATTCCCTATATGATAGTTTAACTTACACCGAAACCAAGCTTGACAAGCAACTCATCCCGGATATTTTAGACGGGCGATACAGGTTAGTTATCATAACTGGTAATGCGGGTGATGGTAAAACAGCATTTATCAGAAAAATTGAAAGTAAAGCTAACAACGTAAAAAAGCTTAAAAATGGTAATGGCGTAACATTCGAAATTAACGGGACTCTTTTTCAGAGTAATTATGATGGGTCCCAGGACGAAGATCAAAAAGCTAATGACGATGTGCTTTCTGCCTTTTTTAAACCCTTCGAAAATTTAACCGATTATAGCCTTGCCACTCAGGGTCGTATTATTGCAATCAATGAAGGCCGCTTGGTTGAGTTTCTTCATACTGTTGCCCCATACAGGCAGTTAGCCGATACCATCGAGAATTATTTTTACACTGAGGGCAAATCACAATTACCGGATGGCTTGCTTATAATTAATTTGAATTTACGTTCAGTTGTAGCCAACGGACATAATCAGGAAAGCTTGTTCAAGCAGCAGGTAAAATTGTTAACCCAGAAATCATTGTGGGCAAACTGTCAAACCTGCCCGGTAGCTGAAAATTGTTTCATAAAATATAACGTCGCATCCTTGAACGACTCTGCTGTAGGTAATGAAATCATTGACCGGATGGAATGGCTGTTACGCACGGTGAGCCTAAAACGGGAGTTACATATTACCATGCGAGACTTGCGGTCATTCATCGCATTTACACTAACTCGGGATTATCAATGTTCTGAAATTAAACAACAAATCGAAGTCGGCGACGAGGATTATTTGAATTGGTGGAAACATTACTACTTCAATATTAGCGATAATTCAGCTAATGATTCAGCACAATATGACCGCCTGATTAAGTTAGTTCGGGAGACTGATGTTGCGGAGACTGCAGTTCCCTCGTTAGATCGGGATTTGTATTTCGGAACACATCTACCGGAACAGTTTTTATATTTTGAAGAACGTAAGGAGCAGTTATTGAGCCAATTTAATGAATTCAAAATAAAAATACCCCTTCATGACCAAACCGAAGAAATTCAGCGAAGGATTTTGACTACCCAAAAGATTTTAGTGCGCCATCAGTATTTTGAAGGCAAGATAAACTATCGTGCGCGTTTACCTTATCATTCGGTTTTTGATTTTCATGATCTATTGATCGGCATAAGTGCAAATAAGGAAGTCATGATGAACGACACGAAGCAAAGTATTGCAAAGGCGATCTCATTAAATGAAGGCTGCAATAACGAGGGAATCTACTCTAAAAACCTGGTGTTGTCCTCTGCTCAGGTGAAAGACCCCATTAGTAAGTCTTACAGACTATTCGAGTTGGACAGTTTCGAATTGATTATAAATTCATCTGCACACCTGACAAATTATTTAGAGTATGAGCCTGACAGCTTAACGTTTAGAAGTTTAACAGATAAAAAAGTATCGTTGACGATCTCGCTTGACCTTTTCGAAATGTTATATTTTATCAGTCAGGGATATAGCCCATCGCTAAACGACATTAGAGGCAGGTTTGTTGAACTTCAAATTTTCAAGAATTTACTGGAGAATCAGGAATACAAAGAGGTTATCGTGACTAGCGATAATGAATCTTTCTTTAGCATAAAAATAAATGATCAGTACAAACTGGAGTTGCAACCGTTAAACTAAACCTATGGCCTTAAAATTAAACTCCGAAGAAACTACGTTTAGAAACGAACTCATTTTTGCGATTGATGCGAAGGCAGTTAACATGGACAATGTATTATTGAATCTATTCATGTTATTGAATCATAATGGTGTCAGGCCGAAACAACGCGCGACTAGCCTTGATAAAGGTGAATTGACTCTTGAAAAACTAAAAAACAACTTTTTGACACTGGAAAAGAATCAGGATGTTCAAGGGTTTGCCACATATCCTCATGCAGCGGAATTATGGCTGAGAAGCAATCTGGTTAATATGGTGAATCGTGGTAACCCGGATAAAGAAAAGATATCATCTTTGCGTCCCATCCATCTGGAAAGCTATAGACTCCGTAATGCACCCAATTCGCGTGATTATAACACTGCCGACCAGTTATATTCAATGCTTGGAGTAAATACAAAAACAAAAGAAGAACTTAAGTCCTTTTTGGCTGAGGGTTGGGATCGCACGTCCAAACGGATAACCAATCTCAAAGGATTGGATGTGGATAGTCTGGGCATTTTAACGCTGATCAAGGACATTGATCAAGGCGTTTTTAACAGCATAGAAACCATTAACCATATTAGTCCATTATTGAAGAAGCAAGCCGAACTTTTTTGCGAAGATATAAATTGCCTGTTGGCATATAAAAGAAGCATCCCAAGAAACGTCTTGCTGGATTATCTTAAAACGTTAGTATCCTTTCACCTGTCGATTTATCTTCAAAAACTCATCTATCTGCTCCCTAAAATGATTCAAGCCGGCACAACCGATGTGCCGGATGACTGGAGTGTTGTATTGGACGTTACTGGAAAGCTTGATAGCAAAGTGAGTATGTTAGCAATTGCTGATGCAGAAAGGATGCTAAATAGCCTATACGACTACATACGCGCTACCTTCAAGATAAATGCTGCATTGAAAAAACTTGGAAAACCAAGAACCAACTCTAATGATGTCAATCTTGCCTTAAATATCTTAAAAAATCCGCCGCAAGACTTTGAACCGTACTTTCAGGCCCGCTGGGATATTATGATCGATCAGATAGATGTGGAGGACAGGGAATGGATCGAAGACTTCGCAATGTTTGAACCGACCTATTTTGCTAAATACATCGAATTGGTGAACAATCAAAAAGGGAATTATCAATACCGATACCATTTTCAATTGATCGACAATCTCGCTCAAAAGAATTCCGAACGCGGCTTTATAGCTCAGGGGAGAACCAAAAAGAATCCACGGAGATTTGTATTAGGTACACGCTTGTTGGAAACCCTGGTCCAAATACTCCTGTTGAAATCAGACGGAAATAAGTTTACCACGCAGCCAATTTCTATCGAAGATTTAACAACCAATTTGCGTACCAGGTACGGGCTTATCATTAATGGAGTCGAAGAAACACGATTCGAAACAGCAGATTTAAATGTGAATCTCGCATTTAAGGAAAATGTCGAAGCCTTTAAAAATAACTTACGGCAAATTGGATTTTACAATGTGTTGAGTGATGCTTACATCATGCAAAAAATACGGCCGCGCTATGAACTTTAACCAATATCATTTTATATGATCAACACTTACTTTCAACATATTATCGATATAATAATCGATAAATACGCCAGTGAATTTGAAAGCGCCTTGCCAGGGCACTGTATGAAAATTACCGGACTGGCGAAAGATCAATTAAATGTTTTGTTGTCCAAGGTCAGGATTCAATTTCCTGATTTAGAGACTTATATTCTTTCGGATAAGGAGGTAGGGCCGGATTATATTTCAGCGACAAAGCTGATCGAAATGCGAAATGAGGAAACCTCAGCATTACTGATTCTTATTCCCTCAAATAGCCGCACTGCAGCCGAAGATTCTTATGGAAATGCCACATTTAAGGATATTAACCTATCTGGTATTGAAAATTTATTATTGAGCAAATTAGTTACTCAGATCCCTGCGGAATATAAGGCCTATATGCAGGAAATATTTAATTACACAAACTCCTACAACTTAAAAACCAATCAGGCAATTCAGTACCTCCTGGCGCTGGAGCAATCCTCCTACACCAGGGAAAATATTGGGAATCATTTACATTTTTTAGGCATGATCCCTGATGAAGCTCTCCTAAATGATTTTAACAAAATCAGAGCCCGTCTTAATTTCAATCTTAATAGCATCGCAATTCTTTCGGATTATGGAAAATCGATCTACGAACGAATAAAACAACTGCCAATTGAAAAAAAATCTATTCAAAGTGAGATAGTTCTGTTTTTAAAAGGCTCAGAATCGATTAAAAACAGTAAGGAATTAGTTAATAGTATCGCCGAAAATGCACCTGCACTAAATTTTAAAAACTGGCTGATCCCCGACTTAAATCAGATTGATTTTAAACTATGGGTAACAAATATTAGCTGCCCCGAATTGAAATATAAAGACGGAGATACTTTTATCACTGCTAATCCTAATAAAAATGTTAAGGTCAAGGTTCGTATCCATACGTTACCGAAACCTAAGGATGTATCAGAATTAAAAAGCTTTCGATTATCCTTGTATTCCGTGAATGGTCATGCGGGTGAATTTGTTCATGATTTAAGAATTTGCAAGAATACCGGCACTGATAAACCGTATCGTGATCTGACAATTGAATTAAATCCTTCCATTGTCGAAGAAGGAAATTACTTTATTAAGGTCCAGGCTGAAGATGAAAACGGCATCTTACTCAATGTTGATGATGACTTCAAAAGTGCTGACATACAAGAATATTGGCTGTCAGTAAAAAACAACGAAGATGCGCCAGAAAAGGCATCATTAAACTATAAACTATCCAGCGACTCTATTGATTTCTATTTTAGTATCGGCGAAATAGAAATTGATGATAGTATACGAAAGGATAAATTGAGTAACGTAACTCAAGCCTACTTTAAGTGGCGGATCAGCCAATTAAAGAACGCCATTCCGTCATCCATACCTGTGCCTGAAAACAACTCGGCAAATTGGCTGGACGATACGTTTAAAAAGACAAATTTAACTTTTCATATTCAGTACAGCTCTAAGGATAATTATCAGATAAATTTGAGTAGTAAACTAGTATCGCTGCAACACTTGCTACTAAACCATGGCGACACCCTCGGTTACGCTAAAGCTCATTTAGACTCAAATTCGGCTAAAATTGATTTAAATTCGGCGACCTATATAGCCGCTTCGATCAACGATTTAGCCTCAGATAATTTAAAAAACTGCCGGACAGAGTTATTTGAAGCGATTTTAGCTTCTGCGCCTGATCGGACCGGTGTTTTCGAAACAACATCGAGTCATGAACTTGTCGATCTTGTGAAGAATTATCTGTGTAGTTTCGACGCGTTCCTTAATCATTTAAACAAACGTTTTAACGAAATTCCGGCAGAAAATATTCAGGAAAAGAATGAACTTCAAGAATTATTGACTGAATTGCAGAATCTCGATTTAATTCAGATTAGTAGCAGATTGCCAGACGGTAAATCTTTGAATTTTCAATTGCTTTCACCATTACATCCGTTGAGGCTTGCCTGGTTTTTAAATCTTTTTGATCTTTTCGGAGATTGGGAGGAAAAGACCATTGGATATGAAGGTTATAAAAAAGATTGGTTTAAAAATCTTGAGAATTTCTTTCTTGGTGATCTGATGCCTGATAATAATTTGCCCGTAATTGTTGAGCTCGACACACTTAAAAGTTTCCAATATGCGGGTGAAATTACTTATGGCTGGGGCATCTACCTAACGCCCTCTTCACTTTCAGAAACTGAGACCTTAACTTCTGTCAATCGTTTGGTGAAGGGCTATGTATCCAGGCTACTCAATATTGATAAACCCAACAGGTTAGATGACGAAATCAGCCAGGGACTTATCGAAAAATATTTATTGAACTATATCAGACAGCATCCCTATGCTGATAAAATTGTAATCAATCTTTTCAATGCCGGGGATTCGGTCACTTTTGCTAATGCTTTGGTTGAATTAGAAAAGAATCCTTCGTTTCAGAATCTCAAATATGAAATCAGGCTGTTTAAAGGAAAGGAAACGATAATCGAACAGGGCGAGGGTTTCAAAAATTTACTAAACCCGGAATATACTGTAAGTGAGCAGGCAGAAGCTTTTTCAAGGCCTTCTGAAAATCGATTATTTCCAAAATTAAGATTTTCAGTAAATTCTATTAAAAAATACCTCGAATCGCCAGAAAGCTACAGCGCCCATCTCAGTTTTCTAATCAGTCCATTCTCTACTAGAATAGAATTGTTCAAGCCTGTCTCAGAACGAAATTCCTTCTTTTTAAACGGTTTGATTTCAGAATCAATAACTGAAGTAAAGGAAACCGGTTCTGAAATTCGATGGGATAAGTTTATAAACTATGGGGCGCAGGTAATGCCAATAGGAGAAATCGCTAAGTATTCCATCAGTATATTTTGTTACTTGCAAAAATTCGTTTCCAGTTCTTTAGCGGGAAAAACATCCGACTCTTTACCATCAATATCCCTGGTGCTTGGTGATGTAGACAAGGTTTTGATCAATAATGTACATGATAATAGCGACTGGGTCATAACTTTTGATAAGCACTTAGGGCCCGAAGTCTTTGATTTACCAGGTAAAGATGGCAATATTCCTTTTTTACTTGACTACATTCCAAACGAAGAACTTTCGGGCATTTCAAGTTTTCTTACAACAAGGCCTAATTCTGAAATAATCGGACTATTGGGTCCTCACTTCCAAGAATTTGATATCCCATTTGACCCGCTAGCTAATGATTTAACTATCACAATGTTATTGGAAGATTTACGCGCGATAAGCAGTTCGCTAGTGATGCAATTGAACTCTGGAAAGAATAAGGCTTTTGAAGTGATCGGCGCTGCTTTTACCAAGCGCGTTTTAGAAAAGAAAAAGATCCTGGAAGATGCATTCTTGATTCCGATTGACTTACATCAGGATCTATTTAAAGCACTGCCAACAGATGATAAAAGTCGTGCAGATAACATTTTGGTTAGAATAAACCCCGATAAAAAAATAATTGAAGTTACGGTTATCGAGATTAAATGCCGGAGGGCACTAGCAGATGTGGATAGGGCTAGTCTAAAAATTAAAATGAAAAGCCAGATTGATAACACAATTCTTGCTTTAAAAACACACTTTGATCCTAATAATAATTTATCCTTCGACAGACTTGACCGCCAAATAAAAAATAAAGAGTTAAAATCTTTACTCGAATTTTATATAAACAGAGCTAAACGCTATGGTTTCCTCGCGGATAACACTTATCAACACTATATATTCTTCTTACAATCATTGGACAATGGCTTTTCAATCGAATTTAAGGAGCTTGGTATCATTTTCGATTTTGCTTCTGCAATTCGGCACAAAAAAGAGACTGTTGATTCTAACCTGACGTTTTTTACTTTCGGGGGCAAATTGATTTCAGACATCATAGATCCTAATTCAGACTTGAATACTTACAGATTAGAAAAAGTCGACGAGGATGCAGAAATAGTAGCTGCATTTGGTGGTAAAAAAGAACTTTCTCCCTTCGTGCGCCAATTTAAAATGTCAAAAGAGCCGGCCCCGGTCATTGTTAAACCGCAAGAAACAAACGAGCCGGAGATGGAGTCCAAGGGTGTAGAGACAGAAAGATTGAAAAAAGAGAACCGTGAAAATGAAGAGCCAGGAGATTCCCTGCCCCTTGCTGCTGAACCGATAGAACCCTATTTACCTGCTTCAAAAACTATGGCCCCTGATTATGATATCATGATTGGCAAGAATTCCGAAAGTCTCCAATTTGGCATACTTGGAAAGACCATACAGGGCAAGAAAATTGCTATTGATGCTAGCGAAACAAATACTATCAGTCTCTTTGGTGTACAAGGAGGTGGTAAAAGCTACACGATTGGCACCATCACCGAAATGATGCTCAAGCAGTATAATCAAGTGAATTTATTACCGGCTCCGTTGTCCGGCGTAATATTTCACTATAGCGAAAGCATGGATTATGAACCGGAGTTTACCTCCATGATATATATCAATGACCAGGAACGTGAAATAGCTCTGCTAAAACAGCACTATGGTGCAATGCCGGACAAATTAGAGGATGTCATACTTTTAACGCCTTCTGATAAACTTGAGGACAGAAAGCGCGATTTCCCCTCAATTCAAGTTTATCCAATAAGCTTCAATTCGAATGAATTAAGTGTTCAGGACTGGATGTTTCTGTTAGGGGCAGTCGGCAATGATGCCACTTATGTTCGTCAATTAAAGGCTTTAATGCGTGAAAATCGAAATAACCTAAGTATTAATGGCTTGATCCAAAGCGTAAACGATTCACTTTTACTTTCGAACGCACAACGTAGTTTAGCCTTACAACGACTGAATTTTGCGTCGCAATATATCAACGATAAAGATTTTTTAAATGATAAACTTAAACCCGGCCGATTGATCGTGGTCGATCTCAGGGATGAATTCATTGAAAAGGACGAGGCCTTAGGATTGTTCGTAATTATGCTTAATATTTTCTCCGGTGTTAAGGAAGTGAATGGCAAATCATTCAACAAGTTCATCGTTTTTGATGAGGCTCATAAGTATATGAACAATAAGGACCTTACAAATTCCATTGTGACAGCAATCAGGGAAATGAGGCACAAAGGCGTAAGTATTCTGATCGCCAGTCAAGACCCCCCAAGTTTACCTAATGAAATTATAGAACTTAGCAGTATTGTACTATTACATAAGTTTAATAGTCCACAATGGCTTAAACATATTCAAAAATCCATTACCCCCTTACAAGCATTAACTCCAGCTGATTTATCATCATTAGCGCCGGGGGAAGGTTTTCTATGGGCTACCAAATCAACAGACAAAGGAATTACAACAAGGCCGGTGAAAATCAACACGCGTCCAAGAGTTACAAAACATGGGGGAGCAACACTTAAAGCAATATAAAATTGAATACCAACAATTTTCTGAAATTGGCAAAAGGAAGAGTAATCAAGACAAGATTTCAGCACTCCAAATAGATGATGAAACTTCGTTATTTCTGGTAGCCGATGGAATGGGGGGCTACAGCTATGGGGATTTAGCAGCAGAACTCATTATACGAACACTAAATGAACATTTAAGTTATCAGTTAAACAATGCCAAAGATGACGAATTGATCTCATCAGCGGTTTCAACCGCAAATGAGCGGATAAAAAAGCTGGTTTTTGAAAAAGGGGCTGAATCTGGTGCAACCTTAGGCGGCATATTAATTCATGGCTCAAACACTATTGTTTTTTGGGTGGGTGACGTCAAGTTAATGATTTTAAGAAACAATAAAATACATTTTAGCTCGGTATCTCATACGCTTGAAAATGAATTAAGAATTAACAACAAGTCCAAAGAAGAATATATAAATTCACACGTACGCCATGTAGTGACCAGGAGCATTTGTGGGAAGGATAAAATTTATTACCCGGAGATCAAGCAGATGGAACTTGCCTACGGCGATAAGGTATTGGTAGCATCAGATGGATTTTATGAATTGTATACCGAAACTGAAATACTTGGGATCATTCAATCGGATAAAAACTGGTTATTAAACATAGTCAGTGGAGTTACCCTAAAATCTGCATTCGGCAACGACAATTCTTCCGGATTTTTGATCGAATTAGGTTCTCCATTTAATTAATATTGATTATTAAACGGAAATGACTACAAAAAGAAGTCACAACAAACCCATTGAAAATCTTGGGGTGGAATTTATTAAGTCAATTGTTAAAAGCCACAACTGCATATATCAAGCAATAAGCTTGAATAACGACCAAGGCAATGACTGCTTCATCGAATTTATAGATAATAATATTGCGACCAGCTTTTGTGTATTTGCTCAAATCAAGAGCGGTAAAAGCTATAAAGATAAAACAGGATATAAAATACCAGCAGACCTTGATCATTTGCAATATTGGAATAATCATCTTTTGCCAATCGCCGGAATAGTTTTCGATGTAGAATTGGAAAGAGCTTACTGGGTTAACATAACTGAATATCTTAAGATCAACCCTCAAATTTTGCTAAACAAATCACATAATATACGGGTGGATAGAAACAACGAACTTTCGCTGAAAACCTTTCCGTTATTCAAAGAACATTTTACCAATTACAGCCGGGATTACAAAAACTACGAGAACTTTGGTAGAAGCTTGGAGGCATTTACAAATCTTTCTCAGCCAGACATCTGTTATACAGGGTTAAAGTCATTATTTGCAAACCATAGGGAAAGACAAGCATCTTGGTATTACATCATTTTAAATTTTGCTAACATTAATGAAAAAGGCATTCAAATTAATATACTTGGGATGCTAAGTAATTATTTGGACAATTCAACCGTTTTTTGGAATTCGGAGGATTATTTGCATTATCAAGCATCAAGCATTCGACTTAAAATTGCAGAATTTATCAACGAATTATTTACTCCCAAAGCAGTAAAGGTATCACTATATTTTTTGAAAGAGGGTATCGCAAAAGGTTCGTTTAGTTATTTAGTTTTTTTGGTACTAACCCAATTAAATGATATTCATAATATTGTTTATCAATTTTCTTTGGATGAGAACCTACAACTTGATGAAAGAAATAAATTGTTTTGGCTTTATATTCATTTCGCTCAACATCACTCAGTAGATAAAACAATTATTGACATTGATAACTTTTTAGTTAGATATCCTAATAATGAAGAGGCCTATTTGTTCGAAGGTATAAAAGAAACGCTTCTTAAAGAGGGCTATATCCAAACAGGATAACCAAATGAAAACGATAAATAGTACAATTCCGCTCATCAAGCCTAAAGCTCTTTCCTGTCTGAAAAAAAACTCACCTACTATTTGTCGCAGTTGAAGCCAACTTTCAAATCTCCTTTAAATCCCTTAAATTAATCTTGATCAGGGACTGGACTTTTCGACGCTTTTCTTAATTGCATCTGCTCATGTTCTTTTAACAGCCGTTTAAACTCTAAACTATGGGCTGTTGCAAAGTCATTATTTGGATTAACGCTAACATTTTCGTCATTCCTGAATTCTGCACCATCGGACCAGTTATAAGAACCCGATACGACTACTTGGTTGTCGATTACACAAAACTTATTATGCATGATCCCTCCCCGCGAGCCACGCATTTCCACAACATTAAATCCGGTAAGATCAACGCCGTGCGTTTTATTAACGCCATCTTTAAAGATGATGATCCTGATCTCTAAGCCTTCTTGCGATTTTTGTACCAATTTCTTTTGCAGACGTTCGTTGGTGAACCAGGCCATTGCCAACCAGATCGATACTTTAGCCTTATCCAAAGCGTCAAGGACTTTTGCTTCAATTTGCTGAAAATGAACCTGGCTGGGCGATATACTTACGGGCGCTGCGACGTTGCCGAGGATCACATATTTGCCGTCCTGCGAACCGACAGAATAATGGTCTTTCAAGATCAAATCATTGATCTCTTTTACAGTATCTTCGCTTTCGGCTTCATTAACCACCATGGTCAACAGTTGGATGATCGCTTCCTCATTGATCATGTCCAGTCTTGAAGCGACATAATCCTTTTTATACATCGATTGCTCACGTCCAGGATAGGAAGGCAAAGTACCTTTCCAGGCATCGCGTACACCCAAGTTTACAAATATGTCTAAGAGTGCCCTTCCCTTTCGTTCCTCTGCATTCTGTTTGCCCATGATGTAGGGTACTAGTTTTTGTTTGGTATCGTCTTTAAATGGCATCGTGTCTGTTTTAAGATCGCTAAGTTAACAGGTTTGTTTCAGTATTAGCCCATCCACGCATCCCCCTCATCCATATACTGCGTCAGCAACTCAGCTAACGCTGGAACTGGCTCCGGGAAGCTTTAACAATACCGACTATTTAACCATCTTAAAAGTGTCCTTTAAAACGGCTATAGAGGTTTAAATAAACCTCTTTTTGTGTCATTATTCCTGGCTGAAAAAAAACAAAAAACCAAGCTAAATCAGCAAGTCACATTGGACATCGTCTTACCCAATATCCAAAACGAAAAACATTTTTTTGTTTGCAAAATAAATCGTATATTTAGGTATTAACGTTCTAAAACAACATCAAATTGATTTAAACAATTCGGTATACTTCGCGGTATACGTCTTAAATTTGATGACCTAACATGCTGATAATAAGAGCTTTATCTCTGCTGGTTCGAGTCCCAGCGGGATCACAAAAGGCGCACTAAGGTGCGCCTTTTTGCATTATATAGCATCTTATACCGCTTTTACTTCCATAAACTCCATCTTCACTCCATTTCACTGTGATACCGGGATAGGGCCATATATATTAGCGGCATAAATGATCACCCAATCCCCAGCACAATGAAAAAATATACGCTCCTGCTATCCCTGTGCATTACCTGCATCGCGGCCAAGGCGCAGCTAAACCAGATACACGATAACATTACGTACAAAGCGCTATACTTTAGCCAGGCATGTAAGCTTATCGAAACCACACCGGGCTTACTGATCCTGGATGTACGCTCACCCGGCGAGTATGCCGATACCAGTAGCAGCATCACGCTCAACATCGGCCATTTAAAAGGCGCGCGTAATCTTTCTATCGATTCTGTAGAGAAGCATTTAAGCGAGTTGGAACCTTATAAAAACAAGCCCATACTGCTTTATTGCTCACATAGCCAGCGCAGCAGGGTGGTAAGCAATTTTTTGGGCGAGAAGGGCTTTACCCAAGTTTACAGCCTTAATGGCGGCATGTCGCTGGTCAACAAATCAACCGACCAGGAATTTCCGCTTAAAAAGAAGTTGTATACCACCACCACACCTTACCGGCTTATCGAATCGGCCGATGCATATCGTTTTATCCAAAACAAAAACAACCTGGTGATCGATATCCGGCCTGCCGCTCAGTTCAATGGTACCGACACTACCGAAGCCAACAATATCGGCCGCATTCGTGGCGCTGTAAACTTCCCCCTAACCGACCTCGATGCCGAGGTAAGTAAACTTAGCAGCAATAGATCGCGCGCTATCCTTATCTGTAATCTTGGTGGTCCCGATGCGGTTAAAGCTGCTTTAAAATTCACCTCGGCGGGCTTTAAAAATGTAAACGTGCTTTTTGAGGGACTGTCCACCTTTATCCAGAACACACCATCGGTCAATCAAAAATTATATTTTGCCGTGCAGCCAAAGTACAAGGTGATAGGCCCTAAGGAAACGATCACGCTGGTTAAACACACTCCGGGGTTAATCGTTGCTGATGTACGCGCCAGGGCCGAGTTTGAAAATAAAGACAAGCTGGTTTACCATAATTTGGGGCATATTACCAAAGCCTTAAACTTTAGTCCCACCGAATTGGATACCTACTTAAATGGCAAACCCAAAACAAGCCCTATATTGGTTTACGGATCGAACATGCCCGGGCAAAACGGGCTAACAGCAAACGAAATAAGCAAACGCCTGGCGCAAAAGGGGTATACCAACGTTCACCTGTTTTATGGCGGCATGTACGGCATGGTATGGACTGTTACCAATATAGAAGATTGCAAGGATGGTTGGCCAATTCTAACCGATCATAAAGGATTATATTAACAGGAGATCGGTTTTATACCTTCCTGTTAGGCGCAATAACGTATCGGCCATTCAACCTCACCCGGTCGTTGCTTCGCTCGACCACCCTCTCTCCGCTATGCGGAAAGAGGGGACAGGGTTTTCGATACTGCTCCTGCCCGCTGCCCCGCGCAGCGAAGAGCGGGCCGACCAGCGTAGCGTAGTCGCGGTGAGTAAATACGCCATGGGTATGTGCGTAGCTACTAAATATTTCTTACAAAATAACCGTAATTTAGATCAGCTAACCCAGCAAATGAGCGGCATACTAAAAACTATCATTACCCTGTCTACCATGTTTGTATTTGCCAGCATTGGCATTTACCTGTATTACATTTACGATAGCTTATTCAGCAAAAGCAATCTCAGCCGCTTCACCAAAAAGGCCATTATCATATCGGCGGTGTGTTTTTGCTTTTATGTAGCGCTGATGCCCTTTTATCCGTGTTATAACCGCTTCAGTTCCTTTCAGAGTTATTTTATCAGTTTAGGCTACCATATCCTGCGCTCCACATTTTTTGTATTCGCGCCGGTGGCGATAATTCTGTATATCCAGCGACAGTTAGAGATCAGGAATGTACCGCTGATCAAGCAACACCTGGTAATAGTTGGCGCGATATTTCTTTGCCTGACATCAACCAATATCTGGATGCGCCTGCTGATAGATGAGCCCGATGCTACTTATACCATCATGTGGACGTTCATGTTATCCATGTTCCTTAGTGGTATTGTATCGGCGCTTTACCTCACCATCACCTATACGCAACAAGCCCAAAAGCGCCTGCAATATGAGCGGGACCTGGAAATATCACGCCTGAACGAGCTAAAGTCTAAAGCCGAACTGGACGCGCTGCAAGCCAAGATCAACCCGCACTTTTTATATAATACACTTAATTCTATTGCTGAGTTATCGGTATCGCAAGGACTTAAAGCCCGGCAAATGACCATTGCCCTGGCCGACCTTTTCCGCTACAGCCTGAACAAGCAGGACGAAGCGCAGATCACCATCGCCGAGGAAGTGGAGATGGCCGAGAATTACCTGCTGATAGAAAAGATCCGTTTTGAAGACCGCTTACAGGTAGCCATATCCGTTGCCGATGAAGTGAAGCACCTACGCATCCCTAAATTTATTTTACAGCCATTGGTAGAGAACGCGGTAAAGCACGGCTTAAAAGATCCAGACAAAACAGGGTTTATCAATATCAGCATTATGGGCAACCCTAAAATTATAAATATAGTGGTGCACGATAATGGGTGCCCGTTTCCCGAAGACTTGCAGGCTAGCTATGGATTAAGGAGTGTGATGGATAAACTCAATGCCTTTTATCCCCGCCGGCACGATATCACTTTTGAAAATATGCCTTTAAAACAAGTAAGTATCACTATAAATTTAGGCTGATGGATAAATTGCTGAAAGCCGTTATTATTGATGATGAACCACCCGCCCGCCGTATGTTGAAGGAGCTGCTGGCAGCACACCCTACCATTATCCAAATAACAGGCGAGGCCAGTAACGGCCACGAAGCCATCAGCATAATTAATACCCAACGGCCCGATGTATTGTTTTTAGATATCCAGTTGCCCGATATGCTGGGCTTTGATATCCTAAGCCAATTGAACTACCAGCCTTTTGTAATCTTCACCACGGCTTATGATGAGTATGCCGTAAAGGCCTTCGAAACCCTTTCGGTAGATTACCTGCTTAAGCCTATTAAGGATAGTCGCCTGCAACAGGCCGTAAACAAACTGCAACAATTTACCGGTGGGAAAAGCACCCCGTCGGTATGGAGCGAGTTTGAAGATCTGCTGGAAAAAGTAAAGCCGCGCACCGAGATCAAAACGCTATCGGTTAAAAAGGGCAACAAGTTTACCCTGGTGCAACTGGCTGATGTGCTATATTTTGAAGCTTACGATAAATACACCTTTGTACACATGCAAAATGGCGAAAAGCTTTTTTGCGATCACATGTTAGCCATCCTGTCTGAAAGATTGTCTGCCGATTTTATCCGGGTGCAGAAATCGTACATCGTTAACAAGCAAAAAATAGTGGAGATCCATAAGTACTCCAACAACCGGTTTACCCTGGTGCTTAACAACCGGGATTTTACACGAATAGTTACCGGGCCATCGTATCATGAATTGGTTAGGGAGGCTTTTGGTGTTTGATGTCTTCTATAAACTCTCGTAAAAGCAGGGATGTACAGGATGCCTTTCTGGTTTTTTCTTTGTCAATTTAATCCATCAATTATAAATACCGGCGCTAAGCATCGGGATAACTTATTCATTTTCGGAGGATACTAAAACACCATTTATGGCAATGCATAAAATATTGGGCTGCGCGGCTTTTTTATTGTTAACCTTATCGCTAACCCAACTGCGCGCACAATCCACGCAGGAGCCGGAAAAGGACAAGCGCAGTTTTAAGATCTTCCAGTTTCCGGCCGATAAGATACCGCGCATTGACGGCAATACCGACGACTGGGCCATGGTGCCCGACAGCTTCGCGGTGGGTATCGATCAACTGCGCGACGACAATAAGCACTTCCTTAAGGCCGACCCGAAAAACCTGGACGTAAAGGTGAAGGTGGGCTGGGTTAAAGGCGAAAACCGACTTTACTTTTTGTACGAAGCCTACGATAACTACTGGGACTTTTCGCTGCCCGATCTGCATAACGATATTTTTGAAGTGGTGGTAGATGCCGACCGCTCCGGCGGAACATTTATTGACGAACTGCACCCCAACAAAGATATGGAAAAGTGGGAGGCATACTTTTCATTCCATGGCGTGCACGCGCAAAACTATCACATCTTCACCCCCGCAGTGGGTAAGGATTGGGCGTTGGTTTGGGGCAGCCAGCCCTGGATAAAGAAGCTACCTTATGCCAACGCGGCCTACAATTACCACTTTAAACCCGGCGAGAGCGGCAAGCTGATACTGGAATTTTTCATCACCCCGTTTGATTATGCCGGCACCGAAGGGCCTGTTCGCGCGGTGCAATCCAACCTGTACGAGAATAAGATCATCGGCATGAGCTGGGCGGTACTTGATTATGACGATGTGAACGACAAAAGCAAGCAGGGCTTCTGGAACCTATCGCATCAGCATAAAATGTATGGCAATGCCGATTATATGCTGCCCTTTAAACTGATGCCGCTGGATGAGCGCTACCGGAAGTCGATAGCGGCCGATTGGTCGTTCAAGGTAGTGGATATGAACCGACGGGTGGTGGCTTTTATCGATGAATCGGAAGGGAAGGTAAACTCCTGGCATTGGGATTTTGGCGATGGCACCTCATCCGCCGAGCAATACCCCTATCATCAATACAAAAATGCCGGGAAGTATGTGGTGATACTGGATATCGAGGGGTCGGCCGGTAAATCGCGCCGATCGAAGGTGTGGGATGTTGCCGTAAAATAGAATCATCAACCAATAAAAGCCTTCTTATGATACGCAAGTTTTTCTCACCGGGTTTAAAAACAACCTTGCTTTTAAACGCAAGTCTATTGCTATTTATCATCGCCTGTAAACAAAACACGGCGACAAATAGCTCAACAAACAGCAACAACAGTTCAACTATCCCTCATTTAGAAAAGCGGGGTGTGGGGAAGCAACTGATTGTCGATGGTAAGCCATTCCTGGTACTGGGTGGCGAACTCCATAATTCAAGTGCTACCAGCGCGGCTTATCTTAATCCATTGTTAGCCAAACTTGATACCATGCACCTGAATACCGTATTGGCCGCCATTACCTGGGAGTTAACCGAACCACAGGAAGGCAAATACGATTTCGCGCTGGTGGATAGCGTACTTAACGGCGCCCGTAAAAACCATTTGAAGGTGGCCCTGCTTTGGTTCGGTACCTGGAAGAATGGGCTATCGCACTATGTGCCCGAATGGATGAAGACGGATTACAAGCGCTTCCCGCGGATGCATATTAAAGGCGGTTACCCGGTAGAGGCCATCAGTCCGTTTTGCACGGCCGCCATGCAGGCCGATGCCAAAGCCTTTGCTGCCATGATGAAGCACGTAAAAGAAGCCGACCCGCAACATACCGTAATTATGATACAGGTAGAGAACGAGGTAGGCCTCATCGGCGATAGCCGCGACCGTGGCCCGCTGGCCGAAGCGGCTTATCAGCAACAGGTGCCTGCTGAGCTAACAGCCTATCTGCAAAAAAATAAAGACCTCCTGTTGCCCGAAACACAAAAACTGTGGAGCGCCAATGGTTCCCGCATCGCAGGTACATGGTCCCAGGTTTTTGGCAATAGTGCGCAGGGCGAAGAGGCGTTTATGGCCTGGCACTATGCCAGATATCTTAACACAGTAGCAGCAGCAGGCAAGGCGCAATATAACCTGCCTATGTTTGTAAATACCTGGATAGTACAACCCGATGACAAAGGTCCGGGCGACTACCCAAGCGGAGGCCCACAGGCGCAATCGCATGATATTTGGCGGGCGGGCGCTGCGGCCATCGACTTGCTTACGCCGGATGTTTATTTGGATGATTTTGATGAGATCGCCAAATTATACAGCCGCAACAATAACGATCTGTTCATCCCCGAATCGAAGGCGGATGAGCATGGCGCGGCCAACGCCTTTTTACTCATCGGCAATTACCATGCTATCGGTTACTCTCCCTTCGGCATAGAGAACCGGGTGAAGGACGCGGTTAAAGGCCCTATCCCCATGGCCTATCAAACATTGCAGCAATTGGCCCCTGAGATACTGGACGCACAGGCAAAAGGCACCATAGCCGGTGTATCGTTAAACCCTTACAAAGGCATGCAAACGGTTAACCTGGGCGGCTACCGGCTTGATATCAGCATACGGACTAACCGCAACGGCAGCGAAACACATGAAACAGCTTACGGCATCGTGATCAGCAAAGGGAATAACGAGTTTATTGTAGCTGGAGCCAACATACAGATCAACTTCTATCCGCTTACGCCCGGCCCTGCTTATGTGGGATACTCGGTGCTTGACGAGGGTAAATACATTGATGGCAAATGGGTGCCGGGCAGGCGATTAAACGGGGATGATATTATGCTGAACTATCACCTGGCCGAAGAAGCTGCTGCAAAACGCACAGGCAGTGTGGTGCGCACTCTTGGCGATTCGCCACAAATTATGAAGCTTAAGCTATATCGTTTCGAATAAGAAAACAACCGGTATGCTCAATTTTCTAACACCCGTGGAATACTTTCCGGGTGTTTTTTATTTTCAACCGGTATATAAGCATCCTTTATGACAACCATTTTGCTTAAAAGTGCGTACTTTTGCACTGAACACAATGAACAAAATTTTGTTTTTTGCGTATAAAAGGACAACTACCACCGATCAATATTTGATCTTGATCTTTAATGAAAAGTACCTCGCCGGGCGGCATAAAAAATTGCAGGAATAAAGCGAGCTCTTGTATTGACGATGAGTGCATATAAAAGGACATTACTAACATTAGCGATCCTGTTTGCCGCGATTATTCCCGCGCTTGGCCAATGCATATCGGATGCTACGATAACAGCCGATAATGGCGGCGTCCTCTGTTCGGGCAATAATATAACTTTAACCGTTCATGTAACCGGCGGCACAGCGCCTTATTCGTATTCGTGGAGCACGGGCGATAACACAGCTGTTATTAATGTTAATAAGCCAGGTACTTATACTGTGATCATTGGCGACAGCACGCCCGGCTGTACAAGCATAATAAGATCTTTTACCGTTACATCAGCGCCAACACCCGCCCCGCCAACCGCACCGGGCGTTGTTGTTTGTAAGGGCAACCCTGCTACCTTGCAGGCTACAGCGCCCCCCGGCGCCATTTTTCAATGGTACGATTCTAACGGCAGTTTTTTAGCCCCGGGCGCTACTTATACCACCGGCCCTATCACCGCCAACACCTTTTTTTATGTTGACGCTACCGTTGGCGGTTGCACTGGCCCCCGCGCGCTTGTACAAGTTAGCTTGAGTGCCGACCCAACCACCACAGGTGCTAATATATGCGCAGGTAATACGGCTACAATAACAGCTGCAGGAGGCGATAGCTACACATGGTACGATGCGCCAACAAACGGCAACCAGGTAGGGCAAGGGCCATCGATAACCGTCTCCCCGCCTGCTACTACTACTTATTATGTTGTTGCAGTAACCAACGGTTGCGCCAGCGCGCCCATACCCGCGACAGTTACAGTAACCCCCTATCCGCAATCGCCGGTAACTACTTTTCCGGGCACTCCTGTTTGCCAGGGTTCATCGGTAAATTTGCATGCCAGTGTAGGCGATGGTGGTACCATATCCTGGTACGATAGCCCTACCAGTACTACCCCATTGATCATTAGCCCCGATTATTCAACACCTGGATTAACAGGCACCATTACCTATTATGCCGAAAACGCATTAGGCCAGTGCACAAGTCCGCGTGTACCTGTTACCATAACCGTAATCCCTATTCCGGATGCGCCTACGGTTGCACCCGCTACCGCCTGTAATGGTACAAGCGCGGTACTAACTGCATCTTCACCATCGGGCAATAGTTTTATTTGGTATGCCGACGCGGCAGGTACCACTCCGCTCCCCAATAATACAGCCAACCCCTTTACTACTCCAATACTTACTGCCACAACCACTTATTATGTGCAAACCGTTAATGGCGGTTGCTCCAGCGGCCTTACGCCGGTAACCATTACCGTTAATGATAGTCCGCCCGCGCCTACGGTGGCGCCGGTATCTCAGCCATGCCCCGGAACGGCAGCTACTTTAACGGCCATAGCCCCCGGTAACGGTACTTATAGCTGGTATGATGCAGCAACAAACGGTAACCTGCTTTTTTCAGGTGACACCTATACACCCATAGTATCCACCAATACTACTTTCTATGTACAAATAACCGATGCCACAACGGGCTGTACCAGCAGCCGCACGGCGGTGCCTGTTACGGTACTACCCGCAGTAACACCACCTACTGTAAACCCGGTTACTACCTGTTATAATACCCCTGCAACACTTACAGCAACAGGTTCTGATAACTACCAATGGTTTGATGCCGCAGCCGGGGGCAACCAGCTTACCACAGGCGACACATTCACTACAGATCCCCTAACAAGTTCTGTAACCTATTATGTGCAAACCATTGTTAACGGCTGCGCCAGCACGCGTACTCCGGTTACTGTAACGGTAACACCGGTACCGCAACAACCAACGGTAAGCGGCGGGGCTACCAATATTTGCCCGGGCACGCCAACCACACTTACAGCTTCCGTTACCGATGGAGGCACTATTAAATGGTATAATGTGGCTACCGGCGGAACCGTATTAGGCACCGGGAACAATTTTACGCCTACGGTTAATTCAACAACCACCTATTATGCCGAGAATAACTTAGGTACCTGCACCAGTACCCGCGCCAGCGTACAAGTCACTACCACGCCGTTCATATCTCCACAGTTCCAATATCCATCGGCAACGGTATGCCAAACGGCAGGTTCTTTTGCACCAACTATAGGTGAACCAACCGGTGGCACATTCAGCGCCTCGCCGGCTACATTGGTTATTAACCCCACCACCGGTGTAATAAATGCCACCGCCAGCCCGGTTGGCAAGTATACCATAACCTTTAAAAGCAATAACTCGTGCCAAACCATTAGCCAGGCCACGGTATCTATTGTGCTTAATCCTGATGCTACGTTTACTTATCCCAACCCATCTTATTGCAATGTTGGCACTCCTAACCCGGCACCTGTATTTCCCGGGCTTGCCAGCGCGGGAACATTCACAGCATCATCACCCGATCTTGTTTTTACAGATGTAAACACCGGTGTTATCGATCTGACAAAAAGCAAACCGGGGACATATACCATTTTTAATAACATACCACAAACCGGCACCTGCCTACAGGCCAATGCCTCTACAAGTGTCACCATCAACGAGGGAGTAATTATCAACGCCGGCCCCGATCAAAATGCAGGCTATGGATTCTCTGTTCAACTGGCCGGTACGGCAACCGGGGCGCAGGGTGTCAGGTGGACTACCAGTGGCACAGGTATATTTGATGACGATAAGCTGCTTAATGCTAAATACACCCCCGACCCCGGCGAAACAACGGTCACTTTAACCCTCACCTCTACATCTGCAGCAACATGCGGTACCTTATTAGATAAGATGGTGATCAATATAGCGGCAAGGCCCACTGCCCCCGACGTTATGACACCCCAGCCTGCATGCGATGGCAGTAAGACTGTTTTAGCGATAAAGAACCCCACGCCGGGAAACATCTATAATTGGTTCAATGTTCCTGTTGGCGGTACAAGTTTGTTTACGGGCGATACCTATACAACAGGCCCAATTGACAATACCCATAATACCTTTTATGTGCAAACTACCGTATTGGGCAACACCAGCGCCCGTACACAGGTAATTGTTCCCATCAATCCTATACCAGCACAACCTGTAGCACCACCGCAAAGTATATGCTATGGTACACAAGCGATATTAAAAGCAAGCGGTTCGCCCCAGGGGTATGAATGGTATGCAACAGCGGTTGGCGGGGCGCCGCTGTCTCCAACCGATACCTATACTACCCCCAATTTATTTGGCAATACCGCATATTATGTACAGTCGGTTAACAATGGGTGTGTTAGCCCGCGTATCCGCGTTGATGTAACCATTATCCAGCCGCCGAAATTTACCAGTTCCGCCACAGATATGGTTTGCAGCGGCAGTTTACTTACTTACACCCCTACCACAAATGTAGCGGCTACTTTTACCTGGGACAGGCCGGCCGTTGCAGGCATCAGCAATGCCACAGCTTCGGGAACATCGGGAACCATTTCTGAAACATTATTAAATGAAACAGCTAACCCGATCAAGGTAACGTATAATATTACCGCCACTACACCACAGGGGTGCAGCACTGTATTACAATATATAGTTACCGTGAACCCTTTTGGTAAAGTTTTGAGCGATAATAAAGGTAGCGTATGCAATGGTGTGCCTCTGAATTACGAATTTAAGTTTAGCCATCCCGGTGTAGCATTTAGATGGAGCAGGGCAGCGGTTGCCGGAATCAGCAACTTACCTGTATCAGACCAGGCGGCCAATCCGATAAAGGAAAGCTTATTTAATACCACCAACGCGCCGGTTGATGTAACCTACGTTTTTAACTATACCGAGGGTAATTGCCCGGGCACATTTACGTATGTGGCTACTGTAAGCCCAGCTATAACGGTAAGCAGCACGTCCTACATGGATGTATGCTCGGGCATAGCATTTAATTATAATATCACCTCAAGCGCGCAGGGCGCCACCTTTAAATGGAGCAGGGTATTTGCAGATGGGATAAGTAATGCCGTGGTAACCGATGCGACATCTGAACAGATTAACGAGGCATTGCACAATACAACTAACAGCATAGTGTATGCCACTTATTTTATTACGCCCATAGCCAATGGTTGTGAGGGCCCGTCGTTTCGGTTTGTTGTGGGTGTTTATCCTGTGCCTGTTGCCCCCCAGGCTTATAGTAATTCGCCGGTTTGCGCAGGCAACACCATTTTTTTGCAAACACCGGCTGTACCCAATGCCACTTATCAGTGGACCGGGCCAAACAATTTTTTAAAAAATGAACGCAACCCACAAATTCCTAATGCCACCGCAGCCAATGCCGGCACCTATCATCTTACTGTTATCGTTAATAATTGTCCCAGTCCGCCTGCATCAATAGATGTAAACATTAATGCCCCCCCTGTTGTAACCGTGGGGCCCGACCAAACCGTTTGCATCACACAAAACATAATTAACGTAACAGGTAATGTATCAGGAGGAACAACCACGGGTATATGGACCAGCAGCGGATCAGGCAGCTTTTCTTCGCAGTCTCAGCTAAACACACAGTATATGCCATCGGCGCAGGATAAAGCCAATGGCAGTGTGGCGTTAACGTTAACTTCAACTAGCAGAGACGATTGTACACCCGATGCCAAAACTACCGTTATTACCTTTGGCCCTACACCTGCTGTAGATGCCGGGCAGGATATGGACGCCTGTTCGCAAAACCCCATCCCCTTAAGCGGGGTTGCTTTAAAAAATGGCCCGGTTACCTGGAGCACCTCTGGAACGGGAACATTTACACCCTCGGCAAAATCGTTAACCGCGAGTTATATGCCAAGCCCGGCCGACGCAGCTAACGGATCGGTTAAACTGACACTTACCTATGATAATGCTACCGTATGCGATATCCCATCAAACGATGTGGTGATCAAACTGATCCCGCCGCCAGTAGTTGACGCGGGTGGAACAAGGTTTGTATTGAAAGATCATACAATTACATTAGAACCCAACATCCCCGGTGGGGATACAAATCTGAAATACTTATGGACACCAAATATTGGGCTTAACGATAATACGATTAAAAACCCGGTAGTAACAGGTGGGGATAAGGATATATTGTATACCCTAACCGTAACCGATAGCAGAGGTTGCGCCGGCTATGACGAGGCCCTTGTCAAGGTCTCTCCGGTAATAAATGTGCCTAATACCTTTACGCCCAACGGCGATGGCGTTAACGACTTCTGGGTCATAACAGGTTTAACAGCCTATACAGATGCTAATGTGGATGTATATAACCGCTACGGTAAATTGCTGTACCATTCTGTTAGCTACCCCAAGGCGTGGGATGGCACCTACAATGGGCAGTTGCTGCCTGTGGGCACCTACTATTACGTTATCAGGCTAAATGTGAACGGACAGGTATTATCAGGGTCGGTTAGTATACTGCGGTAATAACCGCAAACTATTCCAGTTCGGCATCAATATTAAGAACCACCTCGGTAGCGTCATCGTTAATAGTTTTGCAGGGGTTTGAAAACTCTTTCAATCCCTCAACACCGCGTTCCAGTAAATAGCCGCCACCTACACACTCGGCTGCTTTTTTGCGCGTTTCAATATCATCGCCAGGGATATGCATTACAGTTGTAACCGATAATCTTTTACCTTTCAACGAACCCGGGTCGCCAATGGGTTTACTAATAATATCGCCACTCTCACCGTTAGATCTTACCACTTCGGCACTCCAGTCGGTAGGGTTTGAGGGGTCGGTAATTGACGCGGTTGACCGGGCGGGCACAGGCGAAGTTATAAAAACAGAAAGCAGGATCGGCTCTCTGCTGCTCCCTATGTTATACGTATTATACATATGCGTATCTTTAGTAAATAGTAATGCATACCGGTTGCTGTTTACCATAAGCAAAGGAGCAGCCGGTATGCAGTATTGGATATTTAAAAAATAAGGGGATTACCAGCCGCCGATCAAAATATCGCTTATGGTGATGTTGGAAGTTGTTGTTGGGTCTGTCTCATGCCCATCACCCTTTTTAACTGCAGCATTTTGCTGATATTTACATACTGTTCTTAATTTAGGAATAGTTAGCTTAGCGTTTACTTTTTTCATGACTTTGAGCGTTTAATTTTGATTGAAATTAGGCTCATGAACAACAGGAATAAAAGTTATTACACCAACTCAACTATAGTAAGGACAAACAACGCTTTAGTGTAATATTTCAATGGGATTAAATAATTTAAACAAGAGTAAATTTTATTTTCTATTACCGCATTTAGCTTTTTGGATTCCGTTTACTATCTACGAGTCGATAATGACCCGTGCTATCGGCAACCGTTCCTCGCCCTGGTTTGATTACATTATTTTTTACTTAATGAACATATTTTATTTCTATGTCCATTCTGAAATCATGACCAGGAGCGTAATGGCGGGTAAACGGGCTTATATTATAGTGCTTTTCACAATAGCCGAACTACCGATGTACCTGTTGTTGAAGCTATTGATCACTTATATTTTGGTAACCACCGGCCTGAACAGTGCCCGGTCTGTAGGCGAGCCTATGATATTTATCAGAAACAGTGCCTGGCGTTTTTTTTATTTCCTTTGCTTAAGCACAGGATATTCGTTTGGCCGCCTTAGCGTGGCAAGGGCTAAAAAGATAAGCGAGCTGGATAAACAACGCCTGCAAAGCCAATTGAATGAACAGGAACTGGAAAAGAACCTGCTATCATCAGAAAATGCTTTTCTAAAGGCACAGATCAACCAGCATTTTCTGTTCAACATGCTTAGTTTTATCCATAGCAACGTGTTGAAGTATTCAGAGAAAATAGGGGATCTGATCATCTCCCTGTCCGACCTGATGCGCTACGCCTTTACAGAGCCGGATGCCGACGGTAAAGTACGCCTGGCGGGCGAAGTGGAGCATATTGAAAATTACCTTTCGCTTAACCAGCACCGTTTTAATCACCAGCTTAATTTTGACTTTAAAGCCACCGGCGATATAGACAATGTACGGGTGATATCGCTGTTACTGGTTACTATTATTGAAAATGTATTTAAATACGGCGATTTGCAAAACCCGGCTTACCCGGCCAAAATTCATATCAATGCCGATGGGAATAAACTACATTTGCATGTTGATAATTCAAAACTGAAGCGCCCGCACGGACACTCGTCAGGCATTGGCATGGATAATGTACAAAAACGCCTTGAACTGATGTACCCGGGTAATTACAAACTTAATATCAACCAGGATACCGAAACTTACCAGTTAGATCTAAATATAAACATCCCAGAAAATGACCTGCTACATCATTGATGACGAACAACACGCAATTGACACTTTAAGTACCTACTTATCCCGGGTGCCCGACATGGAGCTGGCCGGCACTGCTACCAACCCCGTGGCGGCTATACAATCCCTTAAAGCGCACCCCAATGTCGACGTGATATTCCTGGATGTGGATATGCCCGATATTTCAGGGATCGAAGCCATTGAACTGTTACCTAAGGGCCCGGCAATCGTATTCACTACAGCTCATAGCAATTACGCGCTTAATGCTTTTGAACAGAACGCAATAGATTTTTTGCTGAAACCGATCTCGTTCGCCAAGTTTTTAAAATCAATTGATAAAATAAAAGCCTATTTAGGTAAAATTAAGCCAGAGCAAACTACAACGCCGGTGGTGCCGCCCGCTACGATAGCCGCGCAAAGCCAAACATCTATGTTTATTAATCCGGGCACCCGTGGCAAAGTGCAGCAGATATATTTTTCGGAGATACTTTATATTGAGGGCCTAAAAAATTATGTGCTGATATACACAGCCAGTGGCGGCAAGTATACCACCTATCTTACCATGAATGAAATAATGACCGCGCTGCCCGAAATTAAATTTGTGCGCACGCATAAATCATTCATAGTTAATATCGATAAGATCGTTTCAGTTGACGGAAACTCGATTAACCTGGTCGAGCAAAATCAAATTCCTTTAGGTACCAGTTACCGCGAGAATTTCATGAATATCATTTCAGGACTTATTGTAAAAACGCAACGCAAGGCCTGATAGTTCAGGCCAAAAAATATTTACTTTTTCCGGGCCATATCTGATACCAGGTACTTATGCAGGAAATAGTAAATGATCATTTCCTGCTTGCGGGAGTCATCTATAAAGATCCGGTTGAGGTGCATGTGTATAATGCTGGCTAAAAAGCTTTTATAATGTTCCGGCTTTACAGTAGCGGCAAGTGCCGATGCGGCATTAATAAATTCGCCCGGGCTTGTTTTCATGTTTAGCTTGCTGTAAAAAGCTGCATCCCTGAGCGCTGTATTTATATTTTTAGATAATTCGCGGTATTTTTTATCCAGTTCGAATGCGATTTTTTCATCATCAAATTCAAGCATAAACTGCTGATAATTAATTTGCGTAAAAGCGATCTGCTCTGCCTGGCCGGGTAAAAAAACATTCAGTATATCGCGTGTAGTATACAAAGCAAACAAGTAGCCGGGCACTGGCTCGGGCTGTTGTTTTTCGGCACGCAACAGTTGCAAAACCAACTGACTGCTTCGCCAAAAAAGATCTTCGGTCAGCTCGTAATCTCCAGCCTGGTAACGTTCCACTTCACGATTGTAGGTATCGGCCTGGTATTCGCGTATCACATTTTGATAGATGCTTTTTTCCAGTTTCTTTTTAAAATCAGCTAATACTTCACCCAGGTTGCCCGGCGCCATTTTTAGTCTTAGCCTCATATGCGGCGCAGGGTCTTCATACCTGATAAAGAACCATTTTTCTATTGGTCCGTGGCTATAAGTACGCGTTAAAAGCGCGCTCACTTTTAGTAACAAACCGCTGATGGCACTTTTTGGCACATATATTTTAAGGTACAGCCATTCAGACCCTAAAACAAAATGACGCGATATGCCGGGCGTTGCTATCACTTTTGTTTTCACCGGCGTTAAACCCATTTCGGTATCAGGATAAACAAAGGCATTAAACTGGGCAACGTATGGATCACCTTTTATATCGCTAATAATACTGTCATCCTCCTCATCCTGCAAATACTCTTTTATAACAACCTGGTTTTTGCTTTTTACCGATTCGGCAAACAATAAAACATCATCGGCACTATTACAGCAAAAAACCAACTGCTGATCGCCCTGTACCAATGAAAACACCGCAGGTAGTTTAACCCTGTCCCACAGTTTATAAAATGCGGCTAAAATTTTGCTGTCATCATCCTGTTCAAGCCCGGCTATTTCTTCTTTTTTTAAAATCCAGGTAGCCAGGTACAAAACGCTATCCAGGTATTCTACCCGGGGATAAAATGACAAGCCTGGAAAGAACTGGGCCATATCCAGCGTATAATTTGTTTTACCATATTGGTAAGGCACATCGGCCAGGAAACAAAACAAGGGCAGCTTATTCAGCGCATAGTTATATGCCGATGTAAGCCTGGGTATTACTACTTTATTATGCTGCAAGGACCTCAATATCACCTTATCGCCCTCTACCGATACATACAGATCAGACAGTTGCACCTGCTTATCCTGACCATTTAAGGAAACAGCGGTAACAGGCAGTTCATTTGTCCATACACGCCCGCGCCGGTTAATATTATCAATATGCGGATCGCTTAAATGCAGCAATTCGGCAAACAGGATATCAGGGTTAGCGTTCTCTTGTTCTGTTGCCATTTGCCGCGCGGCTGTAGCCATATTGTTATCAGCTACAGTGAACCGCCCCAGCAAAGCCGGCGCGTTTACACCACCGGCGTTATCAATAATTACCCTGTTGCCTGATATACGGAACAGCACCGATATACCCTGTATTTGCAGGCTTTGCTCTACGGCCCCAAGTTTTATTAATTCCTCTTTTCCGAGCCTGATCACCTGCGATCTGTCCGAACATTGCTTATGCCAGCAATCAAGTAGATACCGGTGCGAAGGTGTCCATTTTATGCTGTCTTCAGGCGGTCGCTTTTGGATATGAACCGTCTCCAGCAAGGGATTTTTCTCATTAGCATCACGCGCCTGGTAGCCGACACCAATTTCAGGGTCGAGTGCTTTTAATAGTGGGATACACTGCTGATCGAATTGTTTTTTGAATGTTTTTATAAAAGCGGCCAGTGCTTTGGGTTGTTCCTGCGGCATTAGCCTGTCAAGCGCAAACAAGGCATCGGATAAGGTATTTTTGTAATTACTATCAAGCGAACCTGTAAGTCCGTCGTTTTTCAGGATCAGGCTCAACTGTTCGCCCTGGTCAAAAACGGGGTGATCGGGCAGGCTGTTTTTTAGTTTTTGATTTAGCCCGATAAACAAACCGGGCGTAATGGCTTGATGCGCTGCCAAAGATGCCAGCAAGCTTTTCAGTTCGGTTATACGACTGCTAAGCGGGCAAATTGTATCCGCTTTTTCAAGCAAACGCCGCAAATATTCAGCACCTGTAATATTAGGCTGCAAATGATTAACAAGCAACTGCGAACCGGCCATAAACTGAAAGTATTCTTCAGCTTCTTCAGGCTGGCAGGCAGTCTGTTCAATAATATATTGCAAAATTTCGGGCTTATTTTTTCCCGATGTACAAAGTCTCAGCAGCCTTTTCAGCAATACCGAGTATTCGGCCGATTGCAGATCATAATCACGGGTTTTATAGTTTTCGTTCAGTGTGGTAAATACAAAACGGTACTCGTTCCCGGCACGGTACAGGGTTGGATTAGGAAAAAATAACCCTGCATCTTTTAATTCGCTATTCAGCAATTCGCCGCTTATAGCCATGGTATAAGCCTGATCAGGGTTGATACAAACTTTATAAGCATTAGTATCCAGGCGCATTACGCCCCCGCTTCCCCAGTTTATTAATGAAACGGATGAAAAAAGCCCGAAGGGTGTGGGCCTGAAACAAATGCGGTTATGATACTTTTTAAGCGTATTAAGTTCACGGTTGTTTAGCTGCTGGTAATTAAAATCAACACGTGCCAGCCGGGCGTAAAACCCTGGACTTGCTACATAAATAGCCGCGAGAAAGAAAGGATCGGTAAGTAAAGACCCGATGTGGGTTTCCCTGTACTGCTTCCAGCTTTTTACAGGCATCCTGAGCAACAGGTGATCAGCAAATTTGTAGGACATGACGAAATGATGAAACGAAAATAAAACACTTATCCCTACATGCTTTTACAGGCTACATTACTCATTAAAACCGGCAGATGTTATTATTGGTATTTGATTAGGTAAGGACAAAATTGAAAAACTTCCCTACAAAAACCATTAGGCAACGTAAATTTAATTAAAATGAACAAAGTGTATAGCATTTATTATTACACCAATAGTACTTTAAGCTATATTACTAAGCATTTGCTAACGACGAACAAGCTTTTCAGCAAGCAGTATCCATAAAAAAAGGGCTATTTTTCATAGCCCTTCAAAAAATCACAATAAATACCCCCTAATTTAATTTATAGTTAAGTTACCGGCACCCAAATATTTACAGAAGTGCCCTTGCCCGGAGATGAGTAATATTCTACCGTACCCTTTAAATATTCTATCCGGGTTGCTATATTTTTAAGACCGATGCCTGTAAACCCATCTTTCTGCTGCGTATTGAAACCAACACCGTTATCATTGATCACTGTGGTGATGCCTGTAGCATCACGATTTAGCAAAATATCAAGTCTTGAAGCACGGGCGTGTTTAATCACGTTGTTAACGGTTTCCTGTATCACCCGGTACAACACTGTTTCTACATTGCTTTCGATCCGGTTTTTAAAGCCGTTTGCTTCCACATTCACTTTCAGGCGCTCTGAATCTATTTTTTCGATAAAACTCTTTACATCCGATGCTATACCCGACCGCAATAACATATTGGGCATCATCTGGTGCGATATTACCCGCACCTCCTTACAGCTTTCCTCAACTAAAGCCATGGTTTTTTCGGCCAAAAACCGATCTTCTTCTCTGTCCATTTTTACGCGTTCCATCAATCCGCCCAAATTCATTTTCACGGCCGAGAAAAGCTGACCAACCCCATCATGCAGATCGCTGGCTATGCGTTTGCGTTCTTTTTCCTCGGCTTCAATTACCGCTTCGGTCATCCGGTTTTGCTGGATAATGAGTTGCTGTTGCATCGCGGCTTTTTGCTTTAGCTGCCTGCGGTTATAAAACATGGCTACAAACACCCCTGTAGTAATAAACAGGCCGATAATGATCCCAATGGTTTTATTTCTGCTGGCTATAGATAGTTTTTGGATGGTATTCGCCTTGTTCAGCATATCTATCTGCTGTTGTTTTTTACCGGTTTCGTATTTTACCAGGAGCGCGTTAAACGCCGCCTTATTGTCGGTAATATCAACCGAATCTTTCAGCAGTTTAAATTTATTACTGAAAAAGTAGGCCGAATCTAACTGGCGGTTATGCGCGTAAAAAGCCGACATCGCCTCAAACGAATCCTGCAATTGCGTAGTGTTGTTCAATTTTGCTGCCAGGGTGTGCGCCTGCTTCATATAGGCAATGGCTTTGGTTTTATCACCCAAACCTTCGTAAGCCAGTCCCAGGTAATTTAACGTATAGCTCAGGTTTTTAAGTTCATTAGTTTTTTTACGTATGGCTTCAGCCTGCTTCAGTACAGGTATGGCTTTGGCATATTGCTTCGATGTTACATACATCTCGCCCATATCGCTGTTAACATCAGCTATGCCCGATGAGTCCCCTTCGGCCTTTACAATATCCAGCCCTTGCCTAAAGTATTTTTCCGATCGTGCATACTGTTTCATCCTCGAGGCTACTATCCCCAGGTTGCCCAGCTCCTGCGCGATAAATGATTGGCGCTTTAGCTGTATGTACACATCAAGCGCTTTTTGATGATAAGTGTTAGCTTCATCATATTGGCCTCTTGCAGTCAATATATTGGCTATCCCTACGTAAGAGTCGGCTATGCCCGAAGTATAACCGGCCTTTTCAAAATACTTAACCGATTCAAGATAAGCCGTGATGGAGGCGCTGTGTTCATCCTTCGCGCGCAGCATCATGGCCTTCAGTTCGTAGCAAACACCCGCCTCTATTGTTTTTTTGGGCACCGATGGCAGTATCCTGATCGCTCTTTCGGCATATGCCAGACCCGAATCGAGCATGCCGTTTTGCTGGTAAACCATGGTATATATCATATTGGCCATCCCCTCGCCTTCTTTATAATCAAGCTTTATCGATTCGGGCAGGGTTTGCGCGGCAAGCGCTTTAGCCTTATCGCTGTTTTTACGCACCAGGTAGGTTGCCAATTTGTTGGCCACGTCAATACGGGCCGTACCCGCAAGGTTGCCGGTTTGCAAAAGATTGTCTAAACTGTCGGTAATACGTTTAACCTGCGCGGTAGCCGGGATGGCAAGCATGCAGAAAAGCAGCAGCAGGTATCGGCTGGGATAAAATGTGTGGTGCATGGGCTTTGCTGTTGATCAGGATGTTGTATCTAATTAACAGCTATTATCAGCACATATCAATACCGTGCAGTGGGTATCTTAAACTGCGGGGAAACACTTATTAAACCGGCACCCATATTTTTACTACCGTCCCCCTATCCGGGGCCGATTGAAACTTAACCGTCCCTTTCAGGTATTCTATCCGAGTAACGATATTTTTAAGCCCGATCCCTTCAAAATCATCTATCAGCGCGATATCAAACCCAATACCATTATCTTCTACATCGGCATATATGCCCCCGGCATCCTTATTTAAGCGGATGTTTAAACGACTGGCCTGCGCATGTTTAATTACATTATTCACCGTTTCCTGTATCACCCGGTACAATACTGTCTCTACATTACTTTCCAGCCTGTCTTTAAACCCGCTGGCCTCAACGGTTACCTTTAAGCTTTCCGAATCTATTTTTTCAATAAAGCTCTTTACATCCGATGCTATGCCCGACCGCAACAGCATGTTGGGCATCATCTGGTGCGATATTACACGTACTTCCCTGCAGCTTTCGTCAACCAGGGCCAATGTTTTTTCGGCCAGGAACCGATCTTCCTCTTTTTGGATATTTACCCGGTATATCAAACCGCTCAGGTTCATTTTAACAGCCGAAAACAGTTGCCCTACCCCATCGTGCAGATCGCCGGCTATGCGGCGGCGCTCTTTCTCTTCCGCTTCAATAACAGCCTGTGTAAGCTGGTCCTGCTGTTGCATCATTTGCTGTTGCAAAGCTGCTTTTTGCTTTAGCTGATTGCGCTTATATTCCAGGTAAACAAAAAGAACGCCGCCCAGTATCAACAGCATGATGGCGGCTATAATATAGTTCCGTTGTTTTAGCTTTAACTCCTGGTTACTTAGTTCCAGCTTTTGTATCCGGGCTTGCTTTTGCAGCGAATGGATATTTTCTTCCTTTTTTTCGGCATCCAGCCGCTGGTTCTGCAAAGCCTGGTTTTGATTTTTAAGTTGCAGTTCCTTAATGGTTAAAGCCTGTTTCTGATCGGTAATGAGTAATTGGTTTTTATTCAATTGCAGCAGGCTGTTCTTTAGTTGAAGCGATTTATTTTTATTCGCCGTGTTTAGCAACAGGATCTGGTTTTCTTTCTTCTCTGTCTCATACTTCACCTCCATATCGGCCACCTGCGTTTCCATTTTCCCGGTGTAGATGGAGTCTTTCAGGTCGACATACCGTGTTGTAAGATTTACCGCATCGGTATGTTTGCCTTGTAAATGCAGCAGAATAGCCTTATTTAACAAGGCATCAGCCTGGGCAAGGCGGTCGCCGTTCTTATGCGCGTAATACCATGCCGAATCGGTGCAGAACATGGCTTTATCAGTATTCCCTGTTTTCAGGTACAGATCGGCCAGGTTATTGTACAGCAGGGCGATATTTCCGCTATCGTTTATCTGCCAGCTGTTTTGCAAAGCGATATTGTAGTACTTTAACGCTTCGGTTATGTTGTTCTCTTTGCCATAATACACGCCAAGATTAATACCTACCGTGGCCATCCCTTTTTTGTAGCCTTCTTTCTTAAACATATCAAAGGCTTTCAGCTTCAGCTCCAATTCTTTTTGCTTATTGCCCAGGCCCGAATAGGCACGGGCCAGATTGGCAGTACTGTTAGCTACGCTGATGGCATTATTTTTTTTAGTGTAGATGATGATCGCCTTTTCCAGCAGATCTACCGCTTTGGCGTATTGCTTAAGCCGGATATAGGAGTTAGCGATATTGCTTGTTGCCGTAGCCACGCCAATACTATCGCGCACCGATTCAAAATATTTTAAGGCCAGCAGGTTCCGTTTTACCGATGTTTCATAATCCGACTGGTAATTGGCAATGTTGGCAAAACCAATGTTGGAGCGGGCAGTAGCAAAATCGTCCTTGTAATCGGTCCCATGCTTTGCCAGCGCTGTATAGTAATACTTGGCGCTATCGTAACGGCCTTTAAACATATAGTAGGCGCCAATGCTGGTCATGGCGGTAACCTTTTGTTTCAGGAAAAATGCAGTTGATCTGTTATCGCAAATGCGGATAGCCTGTAAAAGGTAATTAGCTCCTTTTCTATCCTGGTTTTGTGCCAGTTTAGCGCCATCGGTTACCAACATTTTTACTTTAACCGAATCGGCAGCGGTATCATTTGCTACCTGATTTTTTTGAGCCATAGCCCCAAAAGCAAACACCAGCAACAGGAGCATGCTACCGGGTATTGCATTTAATATAGCCTTTCCCGGGCTAAGGAAATGCCATTTACTATACATCATTTTGGTTTCAATTAAGGTTTACCCCCGCACCTGATCCCCTTATGCAAAATAGCGATAAGCTATTGATTATAAAAATACTACAAATGTACTATTGATGCGCCTGAGAATATGCTGTTGCTTAGTACTGTGATTTAACAAACACTTTCACACCATTAATTAATTCATTAATCAATCATTAAAACCTTTTATCAAAATGAAAAAGATCTTTACAATGGCAATGATTCTGACATTCGCAATTATTGCAGGCAAAGCTTCGGCACAAGACAAATCTGCCCAAAAATTCCGCATCGGCCTGGGCCTTGAAGGCGCGTTGCCAACCAATGCAGGCTACAATTATGGTGGTGGCATCACCCTGCGCGTAGCCGTTCCAATCACCGACGAAGGCGCAGTTACCGGTACATCGGGCGTAATGGCTTTTGTACCTAAAAGCATCAGCGGCGTAAATTCAAAAGCACAGATCAATATTCCAATTAAAGCCGGTTATCAGCACATGTTTAATGGCACCCTGTATGGTATGGGCGAAGCAGGTTTCACTATAGCCAAGGTTTATTTTCCATCATCTACTTCTACCAGCCTGGCATCGGCCAGCAGCACCAGCTTTACCTATTCGTTTGGCGTTGGCGCGCATTTGGGTGCCTTCGACCCAAGTATCCGTTACGAAGGTTACAGCAGCTCGGGCTTTGTTGGCCTGCGCTTAGGGTTTAATTTCTAAGCACCGCCTTTCCCCAACTCCTTAACCTCTCCTAAATACTCTCCGAAAGAGAGACTTAAAAAAATGCATATCAAAGCCCCTCTCTTTTGGAGAGGGGTTGGGGTGAGGTACTTTCAGGTTCAGTTTGTGAAACTGTAAAGCGTGTGAGGTGTGGGCTGCCTCCGTTAATGGAGGCGGCCTTTTTTAATCAGAAAAGATTATTTTTATACTAAACTTATTGATCAACCAATTATTAAACCAAACCGGCATGGGCATACGTATTGCAGTTGTTGATGATAAGCGTTTGTTAAGAACAACGCTTTGCGAGCAGTTGGCTTATTACGAAGAGTTGGATGTGATGTTGAAAGCCGCCGACGGCGACGAGTTTTTACAGGCCATGAAAGTGCTGAAACCCGAACAGTTACCGCAGGTTGTACTGATGGATATTGAGATGCCCAATATGGACGGCATTGAAACCGTGGGCATTACCCGCGAAATTTACCCCGAAGTGCTATGCCTGATGCTTACCGTTTTTGATGATGATGAAAAGCTATTTGAGGCCATCAAAGCCGGGGCATGCGGCTACCTGCTGAAAGATGAAAAGATAGGCAACATTGTGCGCGCCATAACCGAATGCGTATACGATGGCAGTGTGCCCATGTCGCCACGCATAGCGCAAAAGGCACTTTCCTTATTAAAAAATACCAGCAAACCAGCCGATAATTTACTTTCGCAGCATGATGATTGTATCCTGTCATCGCGCGAGATAGAAATACTGCAGCGCATAGTCGACGGGTTGAATTACCAGCAAATAGGCGAACGCCTTTTCATCAGTCCGCATACCGTGCGTAAGCATACCGCCAATATTTACGAGAAACTGCATGTAAGCAACAAGGCGGCGGTCATTAAGGTAGCATTGCATAAAAAATGGTTTAACTGATCACGTCGTCCCGAAAGGTCCACGCTCTTTTTTACTTCAGACTTTTACCTTTAGACTTTCTCCCCAAACCACTCACCGTAAAAATCCTGCCATTCGCCGAAAACTTCATTAATATATCACATTTCTGTACCACTTTTACAGTATGGTACAACAACCCATCATCACAGTAAATAATCTGGTAAAAAACTACGGCGATTTTGCCGCGGTTAAAGGCATCAGTTTCGAGGTTTACGAAGGCGAGATCTTCGGCCTGCTTGGTCCCAACGGCGCAGGTAAAACTACTACTTTAGAGATCATTGAAACCCTGCGCGACAAAACATCGGGCAGCATCATGGTAGACGGTTTCAATATCGAAACCGATGCCGACAGTATCAAGCAACGTATTGGCGTTCAATTACAAGCAGCCGGGTATTATCCCAATCTTAACCTTTCCGAACTGATCGACCTATTCAGCGGGCTATATGGCGTAACTGTTTCTCCATTGCAGATGCTGGAAAAAGTAGCGCTTACCGATAAGGCGAAAGCCAAATACAAAGAACTTTCGGGCGGGCAAAAACAGCGCTTTTCTATTGCCACAACGCTCATCAATAATCCGCGCATCATCTTTTTAGATGAGCCCACCACCGGCCTCGACCCGCAGGCCCGCCGCAACCTGTGGGAACTCATTCGCCAGATACGTGATAATGGCACTACCGTAGTAATTACCACCCACTATATGGACGAAGCCGAAGAACTATGCGACCGGGTGGCCTTTGTGGATGGCGGCCATATCATCGGTATAGACACCCCCGACCATTTTATAGATGAACTGATCGCATCGGGCTTTAAACGCAAAAAAGAAGTTAAGGAAGCCAACCTGGAGGATGTATTCATCGCCAAAACCGGCAAGGAATGGCGGGAGGGGTAAGTAGAAAGTCCGGAAGTCCGCATAAGTCGGGAAGTCCGGAAGATATTTATCCATTTGAAATGATCAACGTTAACAAATACTTCCGGACTCTCGGTCTTTCCGACTTCCGGACTATCTCAAAATACAATGACAAATAATTACAGTAACCTACGCGCTACGCTGGCTATTGCCAAGGCCAGCTTGCGTTCTATATTGCGCAGCCCGTCGGCTGTGGTGTTTACCCTGGCATTTCCGCTGATATTTATTGTGGTGTTTGCCAATATTGGCGGCAGCGGTGTAAGTGTTGATGTAGGCGTGGCCAAAACCTGCGACACAACCAACGAAGTTTACAAGGCCCTTAAAAAGAACCCGCTAATCAACCTAATTAAAACGCAAAGCGCGGATGAGATGTCGAAGAACCTGGCCAAAGGAAGCCTCGACGCGGTGATAGATATTAAACCCGGCCAGGACATGGCCATGATGCCACCTGTAGGTAACACTCCGCCTAAAAGCCTGTTCAATATCGATGTTAAATACAGCAAGGCATCGGGTAAAGGACCAATACTGCAATCGGCCTTGAATAATATTTTTTACCGTGTGCAATCGGCTGTGCTGAGCAAGATCCAAAGCTATTCGAACATACCAAGCCCAAAGATCGTCGACCTGAAGGAAACCACCGTAAGCGGCCGCGAGTATAAGTATATCGATTTTATATTGCCGGGGCAGCTGGGCTTTTCGCTGCTGAGTTCGGGTGTGTTCGGTACGGCTTTCGTGTTCCTTAGCCTGCGCCAAACGCTGGTGATCAAGCGCTTCTTTGCCACGCCTGTAAAACGTTACAGCATTGTATTGGGCGAAATGATAGCCCGCATTGTATTTGCACTTGCCGGCGCGTTGATCATCATCCTGATCGGGCATTCGCTGTTCGGGTTTACGCTGATACATGGGGTGGCCACGGTACTGAATATGCTGGTACTTTCGCTCATCGGGCTGATCATCTTCATGGGCTTTGGCTTCACAGTATCGGGCATTGCCAAGAACGAGAGTACGGTGCCGCCATTGTCTAACATCATCACGCTGCCACAGTTCCTGTTGTCGGGTACGTTCTTCAGCACATCGGCATTTCCAAGCTGGTTAAGGCCATTGAGTGAAGCCTTGCCGCTTACACATTTAAACAATGCTATGCGTAAGGTGGCTTTTGAGGGTGCCGGTTTAGGCGATGTAACCCACCAGTTGCTGATATTACTGGTGTGGGGTATAGCGATTTACGCGGTTGCTATTAAAACATTTAAGTGGGAGTAGAACGAATGTGCAAATGTGCGGATATGCAGATGTGCAAATGATTTGAATCGGTGAAAATCACTATTAGGTAATTGGTGAAATCATTAATCTAATATTAAATAAAACTTTACTTTTGGCATTGTTAACAATAATTTAACAATGCCAAAACTTTTTTACGCCTTTCTGTTCCTTATAGCTCTCTCCTTTACTGCCACAGCGCAAACTACAAAAACAGGTACATGGGGCATATTCACCGCACTAATGCCCGGCGACAGTGTACACCGCTGGGGGGGATATGCCGAATTGCAATTACGGGCTAACGGCGCTTTCAGCCAGTTCCAGTATTACGAAACCAAAGCGGGTATCAGTTACGATCTGGACAAATACTTTACCGCTTTAATAGGCGGCGGCCGGTACACTACTTACGATTATAACAACTTAGGCGCCGGCCCAACGACCATCGAGGCCCGCCTTTGGGAACAAATGAGCGTGAGCCAATACCTGTATCGTATTAAACTGGAACACCGCTACCGGATTGAACAGCGCTGGCTGAATGGCATTTACCGCAATCGCTTCCGCTACAGGCTAAACCTGTTTGTTCCGCTGAACAATACCAAGATCGAAGCCAAAACATACTTCATTTCTGTGTTCGACGAGATCTTCCTGAACAATCAGGAGCCGAACTTCGAGCGTAACCGCATCTCGGCCGCGTTGGGTTACCAATTTGATAAAAAGTGGATCGTACAGGCCGGCTGGATCAACCAGTACAATTATGTACCCAACCTAAGCAACGCCAAAAACAATATTATGCTGATGCTGATGTACCGCATTAACCGGAAGAACAGCGCCAAACGCGAGCATTTGCCAAGTACAAGTGATTGATGTTCATGTTAAATCTAAAATTCTGATTGCGATTTCCTGATTTTGGTGGTATATTAGCCGCGTTTCTTATTGTACTTTATACACTACTAAATATAGACCACAAAAATGAGCATTATAATTGATGTACACGCCCGCCAGATACTGGATTCGCGCGGCAACCCAACCATTGAAGTTGAAGTATTAACCGAGAACGGCGCTCTTGGCCGCGCAGCTGTACCATCAGGTGCATCTACCGGCGTTCACGAGGCTGTTGAACTGCGCGATAATGATAAGGCCGTATATATGGGCAAAGGCGTTTTAAAAGCCGTTGCCAACGTAAACGATGTGATTGCCCCTGCCCTGAAGGGTTTTGATGTGTTCGAGCAGAACGCTATCGATAAACTGATGATCCAATTGGATGGTACCGAAAACAAAGGCAAACTGGGCGCTAACGCTATTTTAGGTGTTTCGCTGGCTGCCGCTAAAGCTGCCGCGCAGGAAAGCCGCCAGTCGCTTTTCCGTTATGTGGGTGGTGTTAACGCTAATACGCTCCCAATCCCAATGATGAACATTGTTAATGGCGGTTCGCACTCTGACGCGCCTATCGCGTTCCAGGAGTTCATGATCATGCCGGTTGGCGCCTCTTCGTTCTCTGAGGCTTTGCGTTGGGGCACCGAGGTATTCCACAACCTGAAAAAGATCCTGCACGATCGCGGTCTATCTACCGCGGTAGGCGACGAAGGCGGCTTCGCCCCGACCTTCGAAGGTACCGAAGATGGCGTAGAAACCATTTTGAAAGCTATCGAGAAGGCTGGTTACAAACCTGGTGTTGATATTTGCCTGGCGTTCGACTGCGCCGCTTCTGAGTTTTACAAAGACGGCAAATACGATTATACAAAATTTGAAGGTGATAAAGGCGCCATCCGCACCAGCGCAGAACAGGCCGAATACCTGGCTTCTTTAACTGAAAAATACCCTGTTATCTCTATCGAAGACGGTATGGCCGAGGACGATTGGGATGGCTGGAAAATGCTGACAGACCGTATTGGCAGCAAAGTGCAGCTGGTAGGCGACGACCTGTTTGTTACCAACGTAAAACGTTTACAACAAGGCATCGATCAGGATACGGCTAACTCTATCCTGGTAAAAGTTAACCAGATAGGTACCCTTACCGAAACCATCGACGCGGTTAGCCTGGCGCAAACCAACGGCTACACTTCGGTAATGAGCCACCGCAGCGGCGAGACCGAGGACGCTACCATTGCCGATCTTGCTGTTGCCCTTAATTGCGGCCAGATCAAAACCGGTTCGGCCTCACGTTCAGACAGGATCGCTAAATACAACCAACTGCTGCGTATCGAAGAAGAACTGGGCGCTAACGCGAAGTTTATCGGTAAAAACTTTAAGTATTTTAAGAAGAAGTAATTTCTCTAACCCTTAAAGGGGAGATAGGAATTGAATATGAAAGCCGGTTATTTTTTGACCGGCTTTCATATGAAAAGTTAAATAAATGCAACTAAAATTTGGTTGCATTTATTTTTTGATTATATTTGACCTGTATCAGTACCTGAAAACTTATTACAATTAGGCCAGCAAAAGTGAAAGAAACAGCGTTCGTCTATTCAGTTTAGTGTAAGTTTATCAGTTCCAATATGTCAAAAGAAGAGAAGCTATTAAAAAGATTATTATCCATACCCACGGATTTAAGATGGGAAGAATTAACTAAAGTAGTCGCAATCTTTGGCTACGAAGAATTTACAGGTGGAAAGACCGGTGGTTCAAGAAGAAGATTTGTTGATTCAAATAAAAATATCATTACACTTCATAAACCTCATCCGGCTAATATTGTTAAAAGTTATGCGATACGTGAAGTTATCGCACATTTAAAAACGGCAGGACATTTAAAAGATGAGTGATATCATACAATATCAAAACTACTATGCATCAGTACACTTTAGTGCTGCTGATGAAGTGTTTTACGGAAAAATATTAGGCATTAATGACCTTGTAAGTTTTGAGGGTGCTTCTGTAAAGGAATTAAAAGCAGCATTTGAAGAAGCTGTCGAAGATTATATTGAGTTTTGTGCAGAGATTGGCAAAACACCTGAAAAGACTTACAAAGGAACATTCAATGTTCGTGTATCATCAGCACTGCACAAAGAAGCCGCGATCTTTGCCGCGGTTAATAATATCACCCTAAATGACTTCGTAAAAAAAGCACTTTCCTTTACACTTAGCCACAAAAATCAAATTGACCTTAGCGACATCAGCAGTCGCTAATGGAAACGGCTTGATCAATCATGAAAGGTGATATCTATATCGACACTGACCTGGTAGGTCACGCCGATCTTAAGATCATTGACCAAAGTATGGGCGCTATCGGCGGGTGGCTTATCCCCAACCCTTTATATGAAAGATACAGGCAACGGATACAAGATCTGTACAAAGTACAGGGAATAGCCTGCAGCCAGGATCTTAATTTTAAGGTTATGATCGGGTATATCACACTTGAACCTGCCGGTGGGGTCGGGATCACAGATGCTGCGGCGTTTGATGAGATCTATGTTGAAGTAGCCGGTTTGAATCTTCAATTAGTAGGAATAGAAAACCTGTAATAGCTCTTCCGGATTTACGGTCTTTCCGACTTTCCGGACTTATAAAATAAAAACCGTACCTTTGCCCCCAATAATACCCGTTAGCTTACGGTTTTGATCATTTCCATCAGACGATAGACCCTTCAGATCCGCTTATGCAATCGCGTTAGCATATATTTTAAAAACATTACATGTCATTTCAAGATTTAAATTTAATTGAGCCTATCCTCAGGGCCTTAAAAACCGAGGGATATACCACCCCTACGCCTATTCAAGCCAAATCTATCCCCATTATATTAAAACAGCGCGACCTGTTAGGCTGCGCTCAAACCGGTACGGGCAAAACCGCCGCTTTCTCTATCCCTATTTTACAGTTACTATACCAGGATAAGCAGCAGCACAAGGAACAGAAGACGATTAAAACGCTGATCCTTACCCCAACCCGCGAGCTGGCTATCCAGATAGACGAGAGCATAGCCGCCTACGGTCGCCACACCGGCCTGAAGCATTTGGTAATCTTCGGCGGGGTATCGCAAAATCCACAGACCGACGCTTTAAAACGTGGCGTAGATATTTTAGTAGCCACACCTGGTCGCTTATTGGACCTGATGAACCAGGGCTTTATCCGCCTGGATCATTTGAAGATTTTGGTATTAGACGAAGCCGACCGTATGCTGGATATGGGTTTTGTGCACGATGTAAAGAAGATCATCGCCAAAGTACCTAAGCAAAGGCAAACGCTGTTTTTCTCGGCTACCATGCCGCCCGAGATACAGCAACTGGCCGATACCATTTTATATAAGCCCGAAAAGGTGGAGGTTGCCCCGGTATCGTCAACTGCCGATACCATACAACAAACCGTTTACTTTGTAGGTAAGGAAGATAAAAGAGGCTTGCTGCACCACTTGCTGAAGGATAAAAGCATCGCCACGGTGTTGGTTTTCACCCGCACCAAGCATGGCGCCGATAAGGTGGTAAAAGACCTGAGCAAAGCAGGCATCACCGCCGAGGCAATCCACGGCAATAAATCGCAAAACGCCCGTCAGCGTGCATTAACTAATTTTAAAAACCGCACCACCCGTGTACTGGTAGCTACCGATATTGCCGCTCGCGGTATCGACATTGATGACCTGACCCACGTAATTAATTACGAGATCCCCAACATCCCCGAAACTTACGTACACCGTATCGGTCGTACCGGCAGGGCGGGTGCCAGCGGTATAGCATTTTCGTTTTGCGATGAGGAAGAAAAAGAGTTTCTGAAGGATATTCATAAGCTAATCGCCAAAACCATCCCGGTTGAGGAGGAGCATCCTTTCCCAATGAAGCAATTGACGCAACAGGAAAGGATCTTGAAGGACCTGAAGAATAACCCGCACCACAAAAGCGGCAAGCCTGCACCACGCAATCAATCGGCGCAGCGTAATCCTAACGCTAATAAGGCTGGCGGTAACCGCAACTGGCGCAGAAGCAGAAATAAGTCCTGATCAACTTTAAAATATCAAGCCGGCCCATCAGCCGGCTTTTTTGTTGCACCTGCTTTAGGTGTATATTACTAATATATTATCTGTTTGTTAAGTGGCTTTACACTATGTTTATAATTAAGATATTTAATCCCTATTAGCCGATAACATCAATTTGTTAATAAATATTAAATACCAAAACATAACAAATCAACTAAATTTAAACGAAGATGAAAATATTATACGCCATACAGGGGACCGGTAACGGGCACTTAAGCCGGTCGATGGATATTGTACCGTTGTTACAACAAATGGGTGAAGTTGACGTAGTAGTAAGCGGTATACAGGGCGATCTCTCGCTGCCATTCCCGGTTAAGTATAAGTTTCATGGCATGGGCTTCATCTTCGGCAAAAAAGGTGGGGTCGATCTTTGGAAAAGCTTTTATAAAGCCAAGATCCGCTTGTTTATGAAGGAAATTAACAAACTCCCGGTAGATGATTATGACCTGGTGATAAACGATTTCGAGCCGGTATCTGCCTGGGCCTGCCGTTTAAAAAACAAGTTTTGTATTGGTCTTAGTCACCAGGCCGCTGTAATTACCGATGAAGCTCCTAAACCCCAGGATGTGGATATGATGGGGAATTTTATTCTCAACCATTATGCCCCGGTAAGTGTAAATTATGGCTTCCACTTCGCCGCGTTCAGTAACAATATCTTTACACCAGTGATCAGGCAGCAGGTGCGCGATCATGAAATAACCAACAAGGGGCACTATACCGTTTACCTGCCCGCCTATGATGACCACCGCCTCATCAAGCAACTATCCGAAATAAAAGATATAACCTGGGATGTGTTTTCAAAGCACAATAAAAAGGTTTTGAAACATAAAAACGTACACATTCAGCCTATTAATAATCAAAAGTTTATTGCAAGCATGGCCTCGTCGGCGGGCGTATTATGCGGGGCCGGTTTTGAAACCCCGGCCGAAGCGCTTTTTATGGGCAAAAAACTATTGGTTATCCCCATGAAAGCCCAGTACGAGCAGCACCTTAATGCGGCGGCACTAAGTACCCTTGGCGTGCCGGTAATGAAGAGCCTGAAAGAAAAACATCGCGAAATATTAATTAACTGGCTCGAAAATGGCAAGGTAATTCCTGTAAATTATCCTGATAATACAAAACAAATATTACAATCTATCATTAATAAACATAGTGTTGGTAAGTTACCATAGGCAATATAAGCGGGCATAAATAATTTAGATATACAAAACTTGTTATATATTTTTACCCGTAAATGCCGGTATTGATAGTAATGCGCTATTTTTATTAGTAAAATAGAAATAATTAATAAAAATGGTGAAATGATGCAATTTTACTATTTTAACGTACTTTTTGTAAAAAGCCCTGATTAATATAAAATATTGATAGCCGAAAACTTGTTATAAATTCAGATGAAAAAAATTATACTGATCGTTGACGATGACCTTGGCATTTTAAAGCTGTTAAACTTCATCCTGTCAAAAGATTACGAGATAGTTGTACAAACTAATGGCTTCGACGCGCTTGATTGGCTTGAAAACGGCAACATGCCCGAACTGATCATATCTGATTTAGCCATGCCGACATTTGACGGGCAAGCCTTTGTAAAAAATGTTAAAATAAGCGGCTTTTACGGCGATATCCCCGTGGTGTTGCTCTCGGCCGCCCACGATCTTGACGACCAGGTGGCCTCTATGCCTTTTAAGGTTGACGCATACCTGCATAAACCATTTAATCCAACTATATTAAAATCAGAGATCAGCAAAATTTTGCAAGTTTATGACACACACAACTGATTGGAACGAAAGTGCAGGATTACGGGTTAAACTGGCCTATGCCGGTACCGGGATGCGCGACATGATCTTTGCCGAGTTGCCTGCTCATTACCAAATATTTGCCAGTCCGGATGTGCAACAACTGGATGAATACCTGGCCGAGCAATCGATACTCAGTATGCCCGATATTATTTTGGCCGAGGTTGATGAGGCGGGCGAAACCATGAAATTTGTTGAACGGATAAAAAAGAACAGCCTGTTCAAACAAATGCTGATCGTACTGGTAACCGAAAGACACGATCCTGAATTAAAGGCAAAGGCAATAAAATTAAAGGTAAACGACCTTTATGCCATGCCCATTAACCTGATGCACCTGCGCGAGCGTTTAAACTTTTTGGTAAACTTTAAACTGATCAAGCCTACTTTATCCGAACTTTCTAAAAAGGTAGATACTACTTACACCCTTCCACCGGGCAAACGCGCTATGGACGTAATTCTGTCGTCGATGGCTTTGCTATGCCTTTCGCCAATATTGGTAGTGGTGGCCCTGGCTGTAAAATTTGGTTCGAAGGGACCGATAATTTACAAAAGCAAGCGTGTGGGTACGGGTTATAAAGTGTTCGATTTCTACAAATTCCGTTCGATGCGCAGCGATGCCGACCAATTGCTGGCCAAGCTATCTGTAGAGAATAATCAATATGCAGCCGAGGGGGATGGGACTAAAACAGCATCATTTGTAAAAATCAAGAACGACCCCCGTATTACCAAGCTTGGCGCTTTTTTGCGCAGCACAAGTATTGATGAATTACCGCAATTGATAAACATTTTAAAAGGCGATATGTCTATAGTAGGTAACAGGCCACTGCCGGTTTATGAGGCCGAAATGCTAACATCTAACGAATGGGCGATGCGCTTTTTAGGCCCCGCGGGCTTAACTGGCTTATGGCAGGTAACCAAACGTGGTAAAGACGATATGAGCGAACGCGAGCGCAAAAAACTGGATAATTTTTACGCGCAGAATTACTCGTTGCTGCTCGACATGAAAATTATATTGAGCACTATACCAGCGCTTTTCCAGAAAGAAAAAGTATAAGCAGATGCACAAATACAAACTACTGTTACTACCCGTATTATTTATCATTTTTTTTGCCGGGAACCTGCGCGCCCAGGATAGCCTTTTACCCGATGTGCGTTACGATTACCTGCAAAAACTGATAGACACGGCAAAAAAATACTACCCCGAATTAAAAATAAGGCAAACACAGGTAGGCATAGCAAAAACCAGCTATAACCAGGCGCAAACATCGTGGCTTGATATTATCACGCCATCGTACCTGTATAACCCTTCGCAATCAACCAACCTGGTTAACCCTATCGCCACCAACAGCTACCAGTTTGCTATTACCATAAACCTGGGCACTTTTATTGCCAAACCTTTCCTGATCCACAACGCGCACCAGGCTGTTAAAGTAGCCCAACTACAAGAACAGGAGTACCTGCTTACTTTAGAAGTTCAGGTAAAAACCCGCTATTTTACGTATCTTGGCACACTGGCAAATTTGCGTTCGCTTAACAAATCGGTGCAGGATGCCAACAATAATTCAGAACTGTTAAAACATAAATATGAGAATGCCGAAACCACGCTGGCCGAGTACAGCCAGGCATTATCGATATATTATACACAAAATTCCAGTAAAATATTAGGCGAACAAGCCGTTTTAATCGCAAAAGCATCACTTGAGGAGATAGTAGGCAAAAGGTTGGAAGATATAAAATAATGGAATTAAAAGAGTTTTTTAAACTTATACTAAAATATAAATATGTCATCATTATTGTTCCGCTGGTAACAATAATCGTAACTCACTTTCTCGTAAAACGCCTGCCCTTAGAGTTTGTATCCACCGGCCGTATGGCTACCGGCATCGTCGACCAAAGCCGCCAACTGCTTGATCCTATTGCCAGTACACTACAGGACGCCGCTATTGCCGGCAAATTCAGCAACCTGGAAGAGGTAATGCGGCTAAAGAAAATGATGGATATGGTTTCGTACAACCTTATCCTGCACGATCTGACCACAAACAAGCCATTCCGCCCGCAAGGAAAAGATTACGTCCATTTCAACAAAAGAGACAGCGCGCGCGCGGTACCCTATTTCAAGGATAAGCTGGCCAAACTGGAGCCTCTTAACCTGCACGTAGAGTACGATAAATGGCTGAATGACATGCTGATAGAAAAGCGATATGATCAGCGTTCGTTAGAGTATGGACTTGGGATAAAAAGGGATGGCGACAGCGATTTTATGAGTGTATCTATCGATACCGAAAATCCTGAACTTTCGGCGTTCATCGTAAACACGCTTATCCAGGGATTTATCGCTTATCATACCGCCTCGCTAAAGGAAACTGAATCGGGCGCCATCAATTATCTAAGCGATATGATGAAGCAGAAGCGCAAAATACTGAAGGACAAGCAGGACAGCTTGCTGGCCTACAGGGTTGCTCACAGTATAATGAACATCGATGATCAATCAAGGACCATCAGTTCGCAAATGTCTGCTAACGACGAAAGACTACTGCAGGCCAATAAAGACGCCGAAAGCTACCGGGGCGCTATCGATAACATCGATCAGAAATTTGACCCGAACGAGCGCAAGTACATCGAGGCCAATGTTACCAAGTTAAATATTGCCGTAAGCAGCACGCGCGATAAAATGCACGAACTGTCTGACAAGTACGTACGCAGCAATTTTGATAAGCGCATAAAAGTCTCGCTCGATTCGATACAGAAGGTATTAACCGAGCAAATGAACCAAACATCCGATCAGTATATTCTTAATCCGCTTGTGGGTAAAGACGAGTTGCGAAGAAGAAAAAATGAGCTGGAGGTATCGTATGACCTGGCCCGCTACAGTATCCAGCTGATGGAGGATCAGCAACGTAAGCTGAAATCGCAATATGATAAGCTGGTACCCCTGGATGCCAGGCTAAAATCGTTTTATTATGATATTGACAATGCCAGCCACGAGTACCAGGAGGCCCTGTCTAAATATAACTTAACCAATCTGCAATCGGCGTCTTCATCAAAACTGATACAGGTGCAGGTGGCCATGCCCGAACCGGCGGAGCCATCAAAAAAAATGCTGCTGGTGATATTAAGTGGTTTTGTTTCGGGCTTTGCTGTGCTGATGGTGTTGTTTGTGATGTTCTTTTTGGATGACAGTATCAAAAACCCAACACAACTGGCCAATGCGACTCAAATACCGGTATTGGGTTATCTGAATTTGGTGAGCGGCAACACGTTAGACCTGCGTAAGCTTTGGGATGTAGAGAACCGCGATAAAATGGCGCAATTTAAAGATCTGCTGCGCGCCATCCGCTTTGAAATAGACCAGGAACTTGATGGCGAAAAAGTAGTCGCCATTACCAGTATGAAGGGCGGCGAGGGTAAAACCCTGCTGGCCATCAGCCTTGCCTATTCGTATTCCATGATCAACAAAAAGGTATTGTTGATCGATGGCAATTTCGAGAACCCGACCATCAGCAAAACCGTAAACCCCAAACTGTATGTAGAGGATGTGTTTAAAAACACCCCGGGCAGTTATGATACCATTATCAATACCAACAGTGTAATGGGCAACCATGGCGGCGATGTTACCCTGCTTGAAATTGGCGATGAACGCTTTATTCGTCAAAAATTAAACGAACTAAAAAGCGTTTATGATGTGATCATCATTGAAACCCCGTCGCTTGATGAGATGAATAAGGCAAAAGAGTGGTTGTTGTTTACCAATAAGTTTATTGCCGTTTTTGAGGCCGGGCAAAGTATTGTAAACGGTAAAAAAGCGCTGGTAAAATACCTGCAGGGCGCGGGCGATAAATTTGCCGGCTGGGTACTGAACAAATCGGCATATAATATCAAAAAAAAGAAAAGGTAATTGCCGGGCCACCCCGGGCCTGATCGTATATCAATATCAAATACAATTTTTGTGTTATGAAGGAAAAGCCTAAAGTTGTAGCCGAAGACCCGTTCAAAGATTTGAGCGCATATGATAATAAAAAGCGTAAAGCGGCCATTATTTTTGCCTTTATAGGTGTGTTTATCTGGTTTATGAAAGTGATGTTTTTATAGATCTCCCCCCGCTCATGTACGAAATTGACCTGACACGGAACGCGAACAAAAAAACGCTTTGGCAAAAAATACTTGCCAACCGGCTGTCGGGGCCTTTAGCCTGGCTGTTCCTGGTGGCTGCGGCAATGTTTGTAAGCTATGTGGTGTATATGTATGGCATGTTTGGCGGGGCGGCCATACTGGCCATTATAGTAGGCGTGCCCGTAATATATGGCATTATCGCTTATCCTAAATTTGGCATCGTTATATTTTTTGCCTGGTCGCATTTTGTCAATTTTGCCGGTTTATTTACCGAAGCGCCCATAGGTACCAGTATGGACGCGCTGGAATATTTGCTCATCCTTGGCTTTTTCCTGAAACAGAAATACAACCGCAAGTGGAAGATCTATGCCGACCCCATCAGTTACCTGATATTGGCATGGATAGGGTTAAACTTTTTCGAAGTGGTAAACCCGGTAGCGGCCTCCATCCTGGCATGGGTTTATACAGTGCGCACAGTGGCGGTTTTAATGCTGATGTACTTTGTTTTCATCTACCAGATAAACGATCTGAAATTTGTTAAACTGTTGATGAAGGTATGGTTGTGGTTCTCGGTAATCGGCGCGATATACGGCTTTGCGCAGGAGGCAAACGGCTACTTCCCTTATGAATGGGCCGTGTTGCGTAAAAACCCGCTTACCATGCACCTTAACTTCCAGATGGGGCACTGGCGCAAATTCTCTATATTTTCCGACCCGGTAGTATACGCCTACAATATGGCCATTGGTACAGTTATGTGCATCGCCCTTTTATTCGGCCCGCACGCCACCTGGAAAAAATGGGTAATGAGCCTGATGATCCCTTTCTTTATGGATGCCATGCTATTTTCGGGTACAAGGGCTGGCTACGTCATCGTACCGGCATGCCTGGCCTTATTAGCCGTGCTGCACTTTAATAAAAAGGTAATGGTAGCAAGTATAGCAGGCGCCCTGGTAATGGCTGTGCTGATACTAATGCCTACCCATAATGGTACTTTACTGCGTTTTCAAAGCGCGTTTAAGCCAAGTGCCGATGCATCATTTAACGAGCGCGCCAAGAACCAGGCGTTTATACAACCTTACATCCATGCCCACCCCATTGGCGCAGGCCTGGGCGCGGTGGGTATCTGGGGGCAACGTTTCGCGCCTAACTCTCCCCTGTCAAAGTTCCCGCCCGATAGTACTTACGTGCGCGTAGCGGTTGAATTGGGTTATGTTGGCCTGTTCCTGTTTTGCTTTTTAATTTATACGGCCCTGCGCATCGGCATCAATAATTTCTTCCTGATCAAAGACCCCGAAATAAAGAATTATTGTTTGGTGATGCTTATTGTGTTGTTTGCTTTTAACATTGGCAGCTATCCGCAGCAATCCATAGTGCAGTTTCCGGCCAATATCATGTTCTATTTATGTATAGCGTTGATAAATGTTTTAAAAAGATTGGACGATGAAAAGCAATTATCGTTAAATTCAGCAAATAATGCCCCGCTAACAACTAACTGATGATTTTAAAGAAATTACGCAATAACCATTTCCTGTCTTTTGCCGGAAATGTCATGATGGCAGCCCTGGGTATGATTACCTATATGCTTGTTGCGCACAATTTTAAAACTAAAGAAGAATTAGGCTACTGGTTCCTCTTTATCTTCAATACCATCACCCTTGCGGATGTTTTCCGTACAGGCTTTTTGCAAAACTCGCTCATCAAATTTTATACAGGCGTTTCAAAAGATCGCGCCGAGAATATAGCCGGTTCGGCCTGGTACATTGGTTTCTGGATCACGATGGCCGCCTGCGCCCTCAACCTGGTATGCTATTTTCTTTTTTACGATACCGCCTCCGAAGCCACCCGGATCATGATCCAATGGTTTGGCATTACCTTCCTGGCAATGTTACCCTACAGTGTTGCTTTGTGGATATTACAAGCCGAAGGGCGTTTTGGCATATTGCTGATATTACGGGCCATTAGCCAGTCGCTGCTTCCATTTTTTATTGTCATATTGATATTTACCGGGCATTTAACTTTCCGTAATTGCGTTTACGCGCACTTTTTAACCTGCGTTATTACCAGTATAGTTTCGCTAACTATAGGTTGGGACAAAATATACACCGTTAAAAAACGCTCTAAAGAAAGCGTTAAAGAGCTTTTCCATTACGGGAAATTTAGCGTGGGCACATCTATCGCGGCGCAATTATTAAAAGCATCTGATAACTATGTAATTAATTTTATGCTGATGAGCAACGTAGCCGCCGCTGCTGTGGCCGTATATAGTATGGCCCAGCAACTGATGCAAGTGATAGAGATCACCATCCGCAGTTTTACGTCAACGGCTATGCCAATGATATCGGCAGCATCAAACAAGGGCGATGATAAAGAAGTGGTATACGTAATGAAAAAATTTGCCGGCATGATGACGCTGGCGCTAATACCCATTTGTTTGGTTTGCTTTTTAGGTGCCGATATACTGGTAACTATCCTTGGCGGTAAAAAATATACCGGTAGCGAGGCCGCGCTGGTGTTCCGCATCTTTATGTTTATTGCCATTTTAATGCCGCTTGACAGGTTTATGGGCATTACACTGGATATGATCAACAAGCCACGGGTGAACATGATAAAGGTATATATTATGCTAACCGTAAACGTAATTGCCGATGTGGTAGGCTTATTGATATTCCATAACATTTACGGCGTAGCGCTGGCATCGATATTTACTTTCAGCACCGGTATTGTTTATGGGTACTGGTCGCTGCGCAAGTATCTCGATTTTACGATAAAGGATATTTTTACCCTGGGTTATGCCGAGTTGAAAGAACTGATCGGTTCTTTATTACGTAAAAAGGCAGGGCTTGAGTAATCCATCCGGTCCGTTATTCTGAGCGATAGCGAAGAATCCCAAACTATGCATTGCCACTGTGCAACCCGGGGATTCTTCGCTATCGCCCAGAATGACAAGGGGAAAATAAAACGGGCAATAATTACACTAATTGTAGATTAAAATCAGCAATATCAATAGTACAGGTATATGGATATTTTATTAACCATCGCGGATATAATTTTTTGGATAATTTTTATTTACCTGGGGATATACTGCCTGTACCTGTTCTTTTTTTCGGTGTGTGGCCGGCTAATTAAAGTGCCCGAACCACCGGTTACCGATAAGCTGTTAAAGTTTGTACTCTACATCCCGGCTTATAAAGAAGATGCCATTATACTGAACACGGCCGCCAAAACCGCCAACCTGGATTATCCTAAAGACAAATACCATGTTTGCATAATTGCCGATAAGCTACAGCCCGAAACCGTGGAACAACTACGGGCAATGGACCTGCAGGTGGTTGAGGTATTTTTTGAAAGCAGCACCAAATCAAAAGCCCTGAACAAAGCCATCGAAAATACCGAAGAAGGTTTTGACGCAGCCGTGGTTTACGATATCGATAACATCGCCGCTCCGGATTTCCTGCACCACATTAACCGTTACCTGGTAGCCGGCGAAAAAGTAGTGCAGGGCCATCGTGTAGCGCTGAATAGCGAAACCTCCATAGCCATGCTTGATGCGATTAGCGAGGAGATCAATAACCATATCTTCCGCAAAGCGCAACGAGTGTTTAACCTTAGCGCGGCCATTATTGGTTCGGGTATGGCGCTGGATTACCAGTTGTTTAAAGATGTAATGATGCGTATTGACGCCGTTGGCGGCTTTGATAAAGAAATGGGCCTGTTGCTTACACACGAGCGCATTAGTGTGGCCTATAGCGAAGAAGCGCTGATGTACGACGAAAAGGTAAGCAAGCCCGATAATTTCAAAAATCAACGTAAGCGATGGTTATCGGCTCAGTTCAGCTTGTTTGGCCGTTACTGGAAAGCCGGCCTGGCCGAACTGTTTAAACATGGTAACCGCGATCACTTTAATGAGATCTACCAGTTATCCATCCTGCCCCGCGTACTAATGCTGGGCATAATGCCTATGATGCTGGCCATCTCCTTTATTGGCGTTGGGCCTTCATGGCGCTGGTGGCTGGTGGCAACCGGCTTATGTTATACGGCTATTGTGGCGGCCATCCCGCCATCATTCTTTAACAAAAAGTTACTGAATGCCGTATTGCGCTTACCATTTATATTCTTTACCATGTTCGCCCTGTTATTTAAGTTAAAAGGAGCGAATAAGAAATTTATTCATACCGCGCACGAGGTTCCCAAAGAACCAATGGCATAATTTTGGCGTACATAAAAGCGTCAAAACAAAAAATATCACACCCTTAAAGAATGTTGTATAAAATAATTTGCCAAAAGCATTAATTTTACAACACCAATTTAAAACGAATTGATTAAATGGCCGATCAGGAGCATAATGATCTTTTGAACGTTGGGATAGGACCAGTTGTTGAGTATCCTAAAGACACCCCCGTGTATACCTATATTGCCGAAAAAGCAAAGCAATATCCGGATAAAATAGCGCTTAAATTTCAGGACCATCAATATAGTTACCGCACGCTTGATGAAGCATCAAACCGTATTGCCCGCGCGCTGATAGCCGAGGGCATTAAAACCGGCGATATTATTGGCATAGCGATGGACCGCTCGGCCGATATGATCATCGCGCTGTTGGGGATCGTTAAATCAGGGGCGGCTTATATTCCGCTCGATCCGGATTACCCAACCGACCGTGTAGAGTTTATGCTGGAAGATGGCGCCGCCAAGATCCTGTTTACGCAGCGCAAATACCAGGGGCACTATAAAACCACTTCAAAAGAAGTTTATATTGAGGATCTGCAAGCTAAGCTTAGCGATTTTGAGCCAACGCAACCCCAAAATGAAGTTACCGGCGAAAGCCTTATATATATCCTGTATACTTCCGGATCGACAGGTAAGCCTAAAGGTGTACAAATACGCCACCGCAACCTGCTGAACCTGGAACTGGGCATGGCCCACCTGAAGATGACCAGCGACGATGTATTGCTTGGCATTACCACCATATCATTCGATATTTTTGGGTTGGAGATGTACCTGCCGCTGATGCATGGCGCTACCCTCATTATTACAGATACGGTAACCGCCAAAGATGGCCGCGCGCTGCTGGAAATATTAAAGACACAGGACGTTACCTTCTTTCAGGCTACGCCATATACCTGGCGCATGCTGGTAGAGTCGGGCTGGAAAGACCCGCTGCCAATTAAAGGCATCACCGGCGGCGAGCCATTGACCAAAGATCTGGCCAGCAAGATCATCCCTTTGTGCAAGGAGTTGTGGAACCAATACGGCCCAACCGAAACCACCATCTATTCAACCATTAAGCATGTAACCAGTATCGACGATATCACCATCGGCAAACCGTTACTAAACACGCAGGTATACATTGTAGACGAGCACCTGAATAACCTGACCGATGGATCGGAAGGTGAGATACTGATAGGCGGCGAAGGCGTAGCCATTGGTTACCTTAACCGCCCTGAACTAAATGCGGAGAAATTCATCGACGATAAATTTACCGGCATCCCTGGCGCTAAGGTTTACCGGACAGGCGATTTAGGCCGTTTTGATGCCAAAGGCGATATCTTTTGCCTTGGCCGTACCGATCACCAGGTGAAGATCCGCGGATACCGCATTGAGGTTGAGGAAATAGAATTTATCTTATCTAAACAGGCAAACATTAAGCAGGTGGTTGTAATGCCGCGCAGCGATATGGGGCCTGATATGCGCCTGGTTGCTTATATTGTACTGGCTGATGTGAACGAAGATTCGGTACAGCACCTGGATGCCTGGAAGCAATCGTTGATAGACGAGCTGCCCGAATACATGGTGCCCGACGACTTCGCTGTTATCGACACCATCCCGATCACCCCGAACGGTAAGGTTGACCGTAAGGCTATGCCTAACCCAATACCATTTATTGTACGCCATCGCAACACCTACGTAGCTCCACGCACCGAGGTTGAGAAAATGGTGGCCGATATTTGGTCGGAGTATATGAATATCGAGCAGGTTGGCATTTTTGATAACTTCTTCGAACTGGGTGGCCGCTCTTTAGTAGCTGTAAAAATTATGGCCCGCATTGAGCAGGAAACCGGTAAACGCCTGCCACTGGCAACATTGTTTGAGCATTCTACGGTAGAAAAGCTGTCCCTGCGTTTGCAGATGGATTCAAAATCCATCACCTGGGATTCATTAGTACCTATTAAACCACAGGGCAATAAAATGCCGATATACATTGTGCACGGCGCGGGTTTAAACGTTTTACTATTCAATGCGCTGGCCATGAATTTGGATGATGACCAACCGGTTTACGGTCTGCAAGCCAAAAGCCTGAACGGCATTGATAAACCGCTTGACGATATGGGCGAGATAGCGGCCAGTTACATAGCCGAGATCATCGCCAAAAATCCTGACGGGCCGTACGCCTTGGCTGGGTACTCGCTGGGTGGTATCATTGCTTACGAAATGGCCCGCCAAATGAAAAACGAAGGCCGGGATGTACGCATGGTGGCCATGTTTGATACTTATATAACACAAACCCAAAAACACGACTCCTGGATAAAAAAGACATTCGATAACACAAGGTTCTTTATTATGCAGGTGCTATATAGCTTTGTATTATTAGCCGAAGATCCTAAGCGTGCTATTGAATACAAATGGCTGCAAATAAAACGCCGCATCATCCGCTTATACTGGCGCATTACGCATGGTAAGGAACAAAAGCAGGAAGGTTTCTTTGGCTACTCTAACCAAATAGACGAGGAAAACCAACGTGCCATGGATAATTATTTTGTGGAGCCGGTTGATATCGCTATTGATCTGTTCCGCGCCAAAAAGCGTACCTTTTATATGGACGACTTTAAAACCATGGGCTGGAAACCGTTTGCTAAACGAGGCGTGCTTGTACACGATATCCCCGGCGAGCATAATACCATATTTGCCCCGCCTAACGATAAGGAGTTTGCTGTAGTGCTTCAGGAGTGTTTGGATAGGGCCGTCAAAAACTAACCAACCGGGTATGCCGGGTACAGTTGAATGCAGTTTTATCGGTCGCCCGGCGTGGGATCAGCAACCGGCATCTGATGGTTTACATAAATACACCGTTTACATTTGGCATGGGGTAACCGCCGGTCTGCTGCATTTATACGATGCTTGTTTTACCCTTTTAGAGCCACAGGAACAAGCCCGGGCGTTGCGCTATTACCAGTTAAAGGACAAGCAGCGTTATGTTATTCAGCATGGTATTTTGCGGGTATTACTGGGGCAACAAGTGAATATGCCCGCGCGACAGATTCCGTTTACTTATAATTCCAATAAAAAGCCCGGTTTAGCTGTTGCAGACCGGTCCTGCCATTTCAATATCTCACATTCGGCCGGGGAGTTTTTAATTGCTTTAGGCGATACCGAATTGGGCATTGATATAGAATGGATGAACCCTGATTTCGCTTATGCGGACGTGGCATCGCAATATTTTAGCGCAGCCGAAGTGGATTACATCAATAGTTCGCCTGACGCTACAGCAGCATTTTTTTTATTATGGACACGCAAGGAGGCCCTGTTAAAAGCCTGCGGAACCGGCATAGATGATAACCTGCCCGATATGCCGGCGCTGGATGGTAAAGGCACTTTGCCTGTTGATTATGAAAATATCGGCTGGATAACGGAAAGTTTTTTCACCGGAGAGAATTTTATGGGGAGCATTACTTACCCATCGCCAAAAACGTGCTTGCAGTTTCGCAAACTTGATATAGAGACCTTATGTTTATTATTTTAAAATCTCACCGTCGTGCTGAGCGATAGCGAAGCATCCCCCGGTATAAAGAGCAACAAAGCATAGCTTGGGATGCTTCGCTACCGCTCAGCATGACATGTTTGTTTTTCCGCTGAAGCCTCACCCTGCCCTCTCCAGAGGAGAGGGTTCCAAAGTCTCCCCCTTTGGGGGAGATTTAGAGGGGGCTTTCATCGGCATGTCATTTAACCATTAAGAGGCCCGCAGGGATTATATCGCTCAGCATGATGCAGGAAGGTGCAGGAAATCTTAATGCTGTGTGATCTTGGCAAACTTCTTCTTCAATCCAAGGAAATATTTCTCGAAGAAATTGTATGATAACCAGGCAAGCACTAATGTTACGGCAATAGCCGCGATATAGATGACCAGGTTTTGCACCAGTACACCTGCATCAGGCATATAGGTTTTTACAAACCAAACCATCAGGCGTACCGGAAATTTGTGTATCAAATAAATACCGTAGGAAATTTCGCCAATTAAACGAATTTTGCTGTTGCTAAGCGAAACGATGCTGGTTTCAGTTTCGCATAGGTTAACTATCAGCAGTGCCGCTAAAGTAGCTATCACCAGGTCGCCTTCGGGTGGCAGGCGCTGCAGGTAAATATATACAAAGCCTACAAATGCCAGCAGCAACAGTATTTGTACATACTTGTTAAAAACAAGGTCAAACAGTTTTTGGAAGTAAAATTTAAACTCGTTGTTTTTAGTATTATAGTATAATACGGCCACAAGCGCGCCGATGGCCATGTTATCAAAACGGGCGTAATAGGTCAATTCGCCAATTACACCTACCACATAATTACCTTCAGAAAAATGGCGGGTAACCTGGCCAAAAACAAGATAAAATATTAAGAAACCGAAAAGGGCATAAAAAACATGTAATACCTTTTTAAACCTGAAAAAGTGCGGATGGAAAATGTAGAACTGCTCTTCGGTACCGATAGACCAAATTGGGTCGAACAAGGCGGGTAACAGTTTTAAAGTAAAAGCAAGGTTAGGAAGAAAAAATACCGACAGCCAAAACGCCTCGCTCGAATTGTTTTTAGGGTAGATAAAAAAACCGACAATAACGATGAGGAAATACAATGGCCATATCCGCAGGATACGGCGCATATAAAAATCGGCAAATGAAACCTTGCCAAAGTTCTTACGCTCTTCAAGCAACAGGTAGGTGATCAGGAAACCGCTTAGGGCAAAAAACACCGATACGCCAACTTTACCGAAATTTAAAAGCGTGATATGCGGGATAAGCGGCAGATTAAATTCTTTTTTCTCCAGTTCGATATGCGCAATCACCACCATCAGTGATGCAATAGCTCTGACGCCGTTTAAATTAGGGAAAAATATTTTAGCCTTTTTTTGGCCTGTCGCAGCAATATTGCTCATTGCCATTCGGTTCAATTATTTAGTTACGTAGTTTCATGCCCGCATTGTAAATATGCACATTTACCACGTTATTATTGAAGGAATTTACGCTTAACTATTAAAAAAGAACACCTAAACAAGGTTAATGGTAACCGTAAAAATATTTTGCCTGCTGCGCGGGTTATACTGGTACACAAACGAATCGCTCGCCCGGCAAATAATGATCAGGCCGTAATGTTCAGACAGATCCGCATGATCTTCACCGGCATCAGCGTAGCTTTCGGTATAAAAACTAAGGCTATAGGGTGAAACAATGTTGGCATATAAACCATTCAGCACATCCGAGTATATTTTTATTGGCCCTTTTATCCCCTCATCCAAAGGCCAGCCTGCCCCGTCGTGCTTAATATCAAAGGGCGTTCCCTCATCGGTTTTTTTAATAGTAAAGGTGGTTGGGGTAAGTATCAGTTCCACGCCGGTATCGCCCCCGCCTGTATGTTTTATACTATTGGTAAGCAGTTCGGTTACAATTACACGGATATTAAAGGAAACTTTAGAAACCTTTTCGGGCATATACTGCTCAATAAAGCCTACCACCTTTTGTATAAAGGTATATATCTTATCGGCCCGGTTAGGGAATATCAGTATTTGCCTTATCGCTTGTTCCATGGTTTAGGTTTAATTACTATCGGCCAATGCCTCCTCAACACTGGTGTATATTTTAAAAACCTTATCAAGCCTTATCAGCGCGAAAAGGTCGTGTATATCCTTTGGTAAATTAACCACGGCAATATCTGCTTTGTTTGCTACAGCGTATTTTAATGATGATACCATAGCGCCCAAAAACGAACTATCCACATATTGCACCTGGCTAAAATCGGTCAGTATCTTTTTGGGGTGCTTATCAATTATCGCCACCATTTCTGCCTTCAGGGCATCGGCCTGGGTAAGATTAGCTTCCTGTATCAATATTTGGGCAATGGTAATGCCGTTTTCGTCGCGGGTGTTCAGTATCATTAGTTTATCTCCTTTTGCAAAAAAATCAGGCTGCAATCGTCAATTTGTTCCTGGGCCTTTTTGTTTAAAAAATCACTGTTTCTTATTTGGTTAAAAGTATCCGGCTTACCTAAAAAGGCGGTTATTGCCTGCTCAAAGTTACTATAGTCCGATCGCTTCCTTCCCGCCGTTTCCTCATCTATCATCCCATCGGTTAGCATCAGTATTTGGTCGCCCGGGTTTAATTTTAGCATAAACTCATCAAAATCGCCATCCTGCCGCAAGCCCAATAATAAGCCCTCCGATTGTATCCTGCTTGTTTTATCCCCGGCATAGTTATAATAAAGCAAAGGCAGATCGCCCGCGCCCGAATAACTCATCTGCGATAGTTCGGTATCAACCATCACCAGCGATAGTGTGGATAAAACCTCGCTAACCACCGGATCGTGATGCACCACCGAATTTATTTTTTGCATGATGCTTTTGGTAGAAAGATCGCCATCGAAGATGCAAAGCCGCACCGCCGACCGCACATAGCTTAAAAACCCGAACGAAAAAAACCATGCCCCCCATTTTTTTCCCATCACATCGCCCAGCACAATAAAAGTGTAGCGTTCATCTATCTGGATAAAATCTATAAAATCGCCCCCCGGGTAATTTTGGTAAGGCTTATGCCAAAAATCAATACCGAAACCGTGAAGTACGGGCACTTTTTGCGGAACAGAATTTAAATTCAGGGCCACAGCCGCCCTGCTCAATTCGCTGATGGAACGCTCGTGCTGCTCGCGTATGGTGTTTAAAACATTGGTTATTTTAGATACGATAACCGGCACCGGGACATCCTTAACAATGTAATCAATGGCATCCATATTCATCCCCTCCAGCATCAGTTCGGCATTGTTCATTGATGTAAGGAACATGAAAGGAATATGTTTGAATTTTTTATTCCCCATTAACTGCTGCCTGAACTGAAAACCGTTCATTTCGGGCATATCATAGTCAGACAGGATGATATCGGGCACATCCTTTTCCAGCAGTTCCATCGCCTGCATAGCCGAATTGGCCTTCATGCAAATAAAACCCTCGCGCGAAAGCGCGCGGCCCATCATCTCTAAAACAAGGGGATTGTCATCAACCAAAAGTATTTTATGTGATGCAGGCATGATCGGTTTTGTTTAGTGCTTGGGCTTGGATATCAATGCACTCGAAAACAAATATACACCTGTAAATACAATAAGCAATGATAATACGTCCATTATTGTAACGCCATCATTAGGGTTAAAGTAAAAAAGGGTATACATTTCAAAATAAGGCGGCGCCGGCATAATGATCATGCCCATCCCCAAAGTGATCATGATGATGCCTATGATGATCACCAGCAATTTGTTAAACTTTTCGCGCAGCAGGAATTTTTTGGTGATGGTATTATCCAACTGATGGTTGGATAGTAAGGCTTCCAGGTCATCCATCAGTTCCAGGCGGCTCAGATCGGGGTTATCCAATTCGCGGAAAGCTTCTAATGTGCCGGGAAGCGATTGATCTCCAAGCACGTTTTCTATCTTGCTTTTAATATGTTGCGCCTGTTCCCTATCGGGTGGGTTTTTGCGCAGCAAATCAACCAGCTCGTTTACCTTATCTTCTATCAGCGCCGAATTATCCATTCCTTTTTTGTGTAACTAAATACCGAGTATGAGCGTAAAAATTAAAAAAAGCTATTAGCTGGAGGTATTAATAAAATGTATATTTAGTGTCGGCTAAGTAAATGAAAAAAATATCCATCATTACCGTTAATTTCAACCAGCCCGGGGTTACGCGGGAGTTGCTATTATCTATTCAACAGGTAAACACCTATAAAGATATAGAAATAATTGTTGTAGATAACGGAAGTACCACCGGCAAGGTTACCGAATTGATACCGCAGTTTACTGATGTAAAGTTTATACGCAGCGAAGCCAATTTAGGTTTTGCCGGCGGTAATAATATTGGTATTGCCGCTGCCACCGGCGATTACTTTTTCCTGGTGAACACCGATACCGAGTTTACCCCCGACCTGGTGCAGAAGCTGGTTGACGTATTGGACCAGCACCCCGAGGTAGGCATGGTATCGCCACGCATACAATTCTTTCCAGATACCGGGATGACACAGTACGCCGGTTCAACACAGATCAACTTCATTACCGGCCGCAATAAAATGATCGGCAAGTTTCAGCGCAACGGCGATGATTTCAACAGCGTAATAGGCCCTACAGCCTACATTCATGGCGCGGCTGTAATGGTAAAACGCGAAGTGATAGACAAGGCCGGCCCGATGCACGAAAGCTACTTTTTATACTACGAAGAGGTTGACTGGTGCGAGCACGTTAAGAAGGCCGGTTACAAACTTTGGGTGCGCGGCGACGCGGTTATTTATCATAAAGAGTCGATATCGGTAGGAAAAAAGAGCTGGTTGAAAGAGTACTTCATGACCCGCAACCGTATTTTATTTACCCGTCGTAATGCCTCACCGGTGGTGGTGTTTTTGTTTTACATTTATTTTTTACTGATAGTTGCGCCCCGAAATATCCTCGGCTATATCAAATCGGGCAATACTGAATTTATCAAATACCTGTTTAAAGCCATCTGGTGGAATTTTACGCATAAAAAAGATAGCCACGACCTGGGCGTTACCCTCAAATAGCAACACATGGAAATACTTTTTTGGATAAGCCTTTTCATTGCGTTTTATACCTATGTGGGCTATGGCATTTTGCTTTTTATTATCATTAAAATAAAGCGCGCCATTTATGGCCGTAAACATATCACCGACCCTGAGTACGATCTTTTACCCGAATGCACACTGGTGATTGCTGCCTATAACGAAGCCGATATCATCCGCGAGAAAATAGATAATACACTTGCGCTAAAGTATCCCGCCGGTAAACTAAAAGTGCTTTTTGTTACAGATGGATCATCAGATAACACCCCTGATATTATTGCAGAATACCCGCAGATCAAACTATTGCATCAACCCGGTCGCTCAGGCAAAATTGTAGCCGTGCATAGGGCTATGGAATACGTGGATACAGAAATTGTGGTATTTACCGATGCCAATACCATGCTGAACGATGAGGCCATGGTAAAGATCTGCCGCCACTATGCCGACAAAACCGTTGGCGCGGTAGCCGGCGAAAAACGCGTAAAAATAGAAGCTACCGACGATGCCAGCGCCGCGGGTGAGGGTTTCTACTGGAAGTATGAATCGGCCCTGAAGAAATGGGATTCGGAGTTATTTACCGTGGTTGGCGCCGCCGGCGAATTATTCAGCGTTCGCCGCGACCTGTACCGGCCGGTATCAAACGATACTATTCTTGATGATTTCATGATATCGATGCTGATTGCTGAAAAAGGGTATCGCATTGTGTACGAACCTGATGCCTACGCGATAGAATCAGCATCGGCCAACGTAAGCGAAGAACTGAAGCGCAAGGTAAGGATTGCCGCCGGTGGCATACAATCGGTAATATGGTTGAAGGGTTTGTTCAATATTTTCAAATACCCGCTGTTATCGTTCCAGTACATCAGCCACCGTGTTTTGCGGTGGACGGTAACGCCGTTTTTTATGATACTGGCGTTTATCAGCAACATCCTGATAGTTGCCGGGCCGGGAGGTGGTTTGATCTATCAATTACTACTGGTGGGACAGGCGCTATTTTATGGCCTTGCTCTCCTGGGCTTTATTATGGAAAAGCGCCAGATACGGGTAAAGGCGCTGTTTGTACCCTATTATTTTTGCGTAATGAATTATGCGGTTTTGGCCGGTATTGTGCGCTATTATAAAGGCAGCCAAAGCGCGGCATGGGATAAGGCGCAACGGAAAGTGGGGTAAACCTTATGATGCTTGCTCCAGTTGGCGGGCAAGCATTAAATCGTAAGATGATTGCATACCTAACCAATATTCGGCGCTGATATCCAAAGCTTTCTCCAAACGTACCGCAATACGGGCAGTAATATTTCTTTTGCCTTTAAACAATTCGCTTAAATGACCGGGCAGTATCCCCAGTTTGAAAGCAAGTTCAGATTTTTTTAATCCACGTTCTTCAACTTCTTCTTGTAAAAGTTCTCCGGGATGAAAAGCCATGACGGTTTTTATTTCATTTCCCTCTTTGTCAAATACGTTGCCCATAATAGCTGATCTTACATTATGAATAATGATTGCTTAATTCTTCAATACAAACTATCTCCACCCGGGTGTTATTCCCCTCCCTTTCAATCCTAAAAATAATCCTGTATCCTTTATTTATTCTGATAGAGTATTTACCTTCTAAGTCACCGGATAGCTTTTCAAAATGCAAGGATTTTATATTCCGAAGATCTTGTGTGTTCGTCGCATTTTCAATCTGCAATACTTTTTTAATAAAACCTTTTTCAATATCGTAGTTAAATTTAGGTTTACCCAAGCTTTTACCATTCAAATAAAGCCGAACTAAATATTCATCCTCAATTACAACACGCATTTTGTAGAAGATTTATCAAATATAATTAAAATAAATAAATTTACCAAAAAAAGGTAATTTTACATCACACCTAATATTTCCCCCAACTTCTTATCCAAATCCTTACCAAAAAGATTTTTAGCCACCACTTTACCATCCGGATTTATCAAAAAGTTTTGCGGTATGGCATGAACACGATAAAGCAGGGCTACAGCATTGTTGCGATATTGCAGATCTGATACCTGTGGCCAGGTGAGCCCGTCTTTTTTGATGGCGGCTACCCAGGCTTGCTTATCTTTATCAGATGATACGCCAAGGATAGCAAAGTTTTTCTCCCTAAATTTTTGGTAAGTCTTTATCAGGTCAGGGTTTTTGGCACGGCAAGGCACACACCACGATGCCCAAAACTCTATCAGCAGGTATTTGCCTTTAAAGGATGACAGGCTGATCATCTTACCATCGGGCGCAGCCTGCGAAAACTCCGGCGCGTCGGCACCTAAGGCCACGGTATTAAACTTCTCTATGTTTTTGGCTATCAGTTTACCCTTGTCGGTATTTTTCAATTGATCGGATAAGCTATTGAAGGCTGCCGAGGTATGCTCGTAATCGTGATAGGCCATGTAACTGGCAGTTAAAGCCGTTAAACTGCTTGGCGAGTTGGGGTGCCTCATCACCCATTCCCGGTTCAGGCGATCGCTTTCTTTGTAGAGGCTATCAAACTTTGGCTGGTAAATATCCTGGTATTTTTTTGACACCCGCGTAGCCGTGGGCGCCTTCATAAAGGCGGCGGTCAGTTTAGCTATTTTGTCTTTTATAGGTTTAATATATACATTATAGCTTGCCATATCGCTGGTATCGGCCAATGCCGGGCGTTTAGCTGTTTGGGCAAATATGATTGAAGGAAGTAAACAGAAAACTGTTACCAGTGCTTTTTTAATCATTATCAGCGTTTTATTGGTAATGCCAATATACAAAAAGAGGCTGTATCATAAATCATGGCATGGCCTCTTTTTTATTTGTGCATAATTTATTGGAATAAAGAGGGGTATTTATTTGATATAATAATCTGATTTTCATATATTTATGTATCGAAAGTAGCGTAGTATGTCCTCTAAAAGACCTGTATTCAAGCCCTACCAGCAACGGCAGTTGATGGCTATTCCTCCGACACTTGACGAATTAGTTCCGGCATCGCACCCGGTGCGTGTAGTTAACGATGTGATCGACAGGCTCTATCTGGAACCATTGCTGAAAGCTTATCATATCCGCGGGAGTTCAAGCTATCACCCGCAAATGTTGTTAAAGGTGCTGGTATATGGGTATGTAACCAACACCTACTCCAGCCGAAAGCTGGCAGCAGCCTGCCGGGAAAGCGTTTACCTGATGTGGCTGAGTTCGATGAACTATCCTGATCATAATACGATCAACCGTTTCCGGGGCGTACGTTTGAAGCATGCGCTGCGTGATGTGTTCGAAGATGTGGTGAAACTTTTGGCAGAGGAAGGCCTGCTCAGTATTGAAGAAGTGAATACGGACGGGACAAAGATAGAGGCGAATGCAAACCGGTATACCTTTGTCTGGAAGAAAGCGATTCAGACCAATAAGGAAAAGATGAAAAAGCAGCTGTCAGAGATATGGGACTATGCCCAAAGCGTAGCAAAAGAAGAAGACAGGCTGCCTGATCCGCCTGACTTTACTGTTATTGACAGTGAAAAGGTCAATGCCGCAGTAGATAAACTCAATGAGAAGCTTTCCTCGCGTGAGGATGTTTCCAAACAGGTCAAAAGCAAGCTGCGGTATATCAGCAAACATTACCCGCAGGCCATTGCCCGCTATGAGCAGCAGGAAGCTCTGCTGGGTGAACGCAACAGCTATTCCAAGACCGATACGGATGCCACATTCATGCGGATGAAGGAAGACCACATGAAAAACGGCCAGTTAAAACCGGGGTATAATGTTCAGATATCCACATCCAACCAGTTCATTGTCAATTACACCATTCACTCCAACACCACAGACACCAATACATTAAGTGCTCATTTAGCGCAGCATGAAGTCAGCTTTGGCAAAGCACCGCAAGTGCTTACAGCCGATGCCGGATATGGCTCCGAGGAGAACTACACGCGGTTGGAACAAAAAGGAACAATCGCCTTTGTAAAGTATGGGATGTTCGATAAGGAACAAAATGAGAATCACAACAACAAGCACCCTTTTGCAGCAAATAAGCTTTTTTACAACCAGGAGAAAGATTGTTACATCTGCCCGATGGGCCAGCAAATGAATTTCATCGGAACAAGTAAAAGAAAAACAAGCACGGAGTTTGAACAAACGGTAAAAAGATACCAGGCAGTTAACTGCGCTAACTGTCCGCTGAACGGTATTTGCCATAAATCAAAAGGGAATCGGATCATTGAAATCAATGAAAACCTGAACCGCCTGAAACAAAAGGCGCACGAGCTGTTAAACAGTGAAGAAGGCATACAACGGCGAAAGAAACGCTGCTTTGATGTAGAACCTGTATTTGGTAATATTAAGCAGAACCATGGCTTTAAACGGTTTATGCTCCGCGGCAAGGAAAAAGTAGAAATAGAATGGGGTTTAGTTGCAATCGCACAAAATCTAAGGAAAAAAGCGGCTTAAATGAGTCGTTTTACCACTCAGGTTCGCCCAAGAAAGCTACCCCCTCCCCCTCAAAAAATTCCATAGAAACTCAATACCAAATTCAGCTATTAGGCTAAAAAAATAAAGACCGCATCATTTGATTTATGATACGGCCTCTTTCGCGTCAAAAGTTTTGACGTGTAGTTATATTTTACCAAGCAATGATGCCAGTTTATCTTCCAGATCTTTACCGCGCAGGCCTTTGGCAATGATCTTGCCGTTAGGGTCAAGCAGTAAGTTTTGTGGGATAGCCTGGATACCGTAAGCGGTTGAAACTTCGTTGTTCCAGAATTTCAGGTCAGATACCTGTGTCCAGTTCAAACCATCTTTGTGGATAGCGTCGATCCATTTGTCTTTAGCGCCTGGCTGATCTAACGATACGCCCAGGATGGTGAAGTTTTTATCTTTAAACTTATTGAAGCATTTTACCACGTTAGGGTTTTCTGCACGGCAAGGGCCGCACCATGAAGCCCAAAAATCTATCAGCAGGTATTTACCGCGGAAAGAAGACAGGCTTACCATTTTACCGGCAGTATCGGCCTGGGCAAATTCAGGAGCGATAGCACCTAAAGCCACGCCTTTTAGTTTATCTAAACGGGTTGCCCAGGTTTTAGCGGCAGGGCTGGCTTTTAATGCAGGCGATAACATATTGTACATCGCGGCAGCATCAGCATATTCAGGATAGTAGCCTAAAGCGCTGCTCATAGCTGTTAAAGCCATGAACGAATCTGAGTGAGATTTTACGTATGCTTTAGAAAGTTCGCCACGCTCTTTATCCAAAGCGTCCGACTTAGCTTCTAATTGATCCTGGAACTCTTTCGCTTTGCGAGCTTCGGCCGGAGTAGCACTATACCATGCATTTAAAGCGGCGCTCTTATCGTTAACCGGCTTCATGAATGCTTTATAAGCAGTGTTGTCGTCGTTAACTTTAGTACCGCTGATCTTCGCTTTCGACAGTGAATCGGCACTGGTTACAGTAGCAGTACCTGCTTCAAGATAAACCTGTGCAACGTCTACTTTGCTTTTACGGTCAAGTTTAGATAAGCCGTTACCGGTCGGATCGTAGATCAACGTAGCTGAAGTAATATCTTTAACAGTACCGGTAAAAGTGAACGCGCCGTTAACGGCCACGGTCGAATCTAACACGGTTTTACCATCGTTGCGGTATTGTAAAAACACTTTTGATGGGGCGCCAATGTTGCCTACTTTACCCTTAACTGTAAAGGGGGTTTGGGCAAAGGCTAATACAGGCAAACCTGCAAGTAAAGTAAGCAATGCTTTTTTCATATTCTGTATTGATTAGTATGGTTAATGAAGTATACTAATGCAATATAGTGCTTTAAATTACAGTTTTCCAAAAATTTCCGCCAGTTTATTATCGAGGTCTTCGCCCCGCAGGTTTTTGGCGATTATCCTACCTTCCGGGTCGATTAAGTAGTTTTGCGGAATAGAACGTACAAAATATAAAGCGGCCACTTCGTTGTTCCAGTACTTCAGGTCGGATACCTGTGTCCAGGTCAGCCCGTCGTTTTTAATAGCGGCCATCCAGTCGGCTTTGCCATCGGGTCTGTCAAGCGAAACACCCAAAATGGTAAACTTTTTGGTTTTGTATTTATTATAAGCCTTTACCACGTTGGGGTTTTCCTGGCGGCAAGGCCCGCACCACGATGCCCAAAAATCCAGCAGCACATATTTGCCCCTGAATGAGGATAACTTTATCGGCGTACCATTGGCATCGTTCTGCGTAAAATCGGGCGCTGCAGAACCGATAGCAGTTGTTTTCAATTCATCTATAGATTGCTTTATGGCATAGCCTGCCTCTGATGCCTTTAACTCGGGCGACAGGTTATTGTACAATGGTTCAATCGTTTTAGGGTCGGCAGATGGGCCACCTAACGAACTAAGCGCCATCAAACTCAAATAGCTTTTAGGGTTAGCGGTGATGAAGTTCTTCAGTGTGGTTTCCTGCTCCGCTTGCAACGCTTTTAATTGGGTTTGGATGTTGTTTTGAAACTCGGCGGTTTGTTGCTGGGCCAGGGGCGCATTTTTTGCATCGGCAGCGATCTTTTTCGCCTTGTTGTTTACCAAAGCCAATTGCGCGGTGAGGCGCTTATTATCATCATTAATAGGCGAACCGGTGATCTGCGCCTTGCTTACCGAATCTGCTGTGTTAAGGTTGATATCGCCCTTTTCTAAATAAACGGTCAGGTTATCGGCGCTTTTATCCAGGCGGGTGATGCCCACGCCAGCGCGGTCTATCACCAAAATAGCGCCTACAGGGTTCAGTACCTTACCGGTTATGGCAAACTCGCCGTTAATTATATAGGCCGAATCGAGCACGCGGTTGGCCCCCACCTGGTACAACAGGTAAGCCTTGGCCGGGGCGCTCAGTTTACCAACCTGGCCTTTAAGGGTAAAAGTATCCTGCGCGCTGGCTGCGAAGGGCAGCAGGGCGATCACATAAAAAAATAACTTCTTCATTTGTTTCAAACAGAACTAAAGCTATAATAACGGCTTGAAAGCCTATAAATTATCAACTAAGTTTTTGATAAGTGCGCCACCATAGGTCGGGCATCTCGCCGGATACGGCCATCTTGTATTCTTCATACCGGCAGGGCACCCAATGGTAGCGTTCGTTTTGCGATCCGCCGGTTGGATATGGCACCTGCATCCACCACCGATCTGATTTTTTGCTTTTCACAAACACCAGTTCATGCTCATCGTGCTTAAGGCTGGTTTTGTAGATAAGATACTGCGATTTTGGATTAAGCGGAAAATCGCGCTTACGGTTATAAAAGCCGTCAATAAAATACCATATCATTTGCGCCAGCAGGGTGGCTGTTTGTCCGTTGGTATCGTAAGCCGGGTTAAACTCGTAAAACCCTATCGATGTCAGCTTATCATTGAAACCGGCATAGCGGCATAGCTGGCAGGCTTCCTCACCGTAAAAGCCGTTGGGCGTAGCGTTGGCATTCCCGGCAGCATCGGATGAGCGGATGGCGCCCATATCAAAGCTGATCATACTGGCGTTGCGCAATACCGGCTCGGTAACAGCTATCTGTCCGCTTAGTTCGCCAAGGCGGCTGGTATCAAAATATAGCTTATCCATTACCCGCAGGCTCTCCTGGTTTACAAAATAGGTTTGGTAACCCAGGTTGCTAAAATTGAACAGGTAATTAGGCTCGTGCAGAAATATTTTGTTAAGATAGGATATTGATGTGGTCTCGATAGTTTCTGATTGGGCATCATCTTCCAGGTCAAATCTGGGATCGACCACCACCAGGTCAACCCTTTGCTCCAAATCGCCGTAGGCCAAATATTGGGCATAGGTAAGATCCTGTCCCCCACCGATGATTATGGGCAATATATCCTTCTTAACCAGTTCGGTAACAACAGTTTTTAAGGCGAAATAGGTATCGGTAACCGACGCACCCTGTTTGATATTACCGAGATCTACAATTTTTGAATTATAACTACCCTCGTACAACGAGTATAATTTCTCGCGCACATAATCGGGCGCCAGCGCGCAGCCGGGGTTACCGATGGCGTTGCGGTCTTCCTGAACACCGATAATGGCAATGTCTATCTTTTCCCCTTCCAGATCGGGAAAGGCAACGGAATGATGCTCGATCTTACTACCTAAGTGACTGGCGTAAAAGCCATTTTTAGGCAATATGGTTTTAAGATCGATAGGCGCAAAAAAATCGGACAGAGACATGCCTGCAAATGTAAGATTTTTTGAATGTGCAGATGAGGGGAAATGTGCAAATATGCAAATGTGCAGATGCCTTTAAGATCGCCATTATAACATCAAAAAATTATCTGCACATTTGCACATCTGCATATTTGCACATTTATAAAGCATGATCCTTGTAACAGGCGCGACAGGTTTTTTAGGTTCGGAAGTGGCTAAGCAACTGGCTGAAGCCGGCGAACATATTCGTTGTACTAAGCGCGCCGCTTCGGTAATTCCCGATTTGTTAATTCCTTATAGCGATAAAATTGAGTGGGCCGATGCCGACATGGTGAACTACCACGCGCTTGACGAAGCCTTTACCGGTGTAACGCAGGTATACCATTGCGCCGCATGGGTATCGCTAAAGCAGGCAGATAAGGATCCGATGATCCGCACTAATGTGGAAGGTACTGCCAACCTGGTAAACCTGTGCCTGCAATACGGGGCAAGGCTGGTACATGTAAGTTCGGTAGCCGCCATTGGCGAGGCTAAGCCTGGCGAACTCATCACCGAAAACCATCACCTTGACGAAAGCAGCGATAACGACGGCTACGCCATATCAAAACTGGAAAGCGAGATGGAAGTATGGCGCGGCATTGCCGAGGGTTTGGATGCGGTAATTGTTAACCCATCCATCATCATCGGTCCAAACGCGGGTACTGACGGCAGCGGACAGCTGTTCGCCCGGATACGTAAAGGCTTAAAGTTTTATACGCAGGGCAGCATTGGCTTTGTCGATGTGCAGGATGTGGCCAAATGCATGATCACCCTGATGCATAGCGACATCCACGAAGAGCGCTTCATCGTCAGCGCCGAAAACCGCGATTATAAAAACATCACCGCCGAGATCTCTCAATGCTTCGGTAACCCGGCCCCCTCCATACTGGCCAAGCCATGGGTAATGGGATTGGCCTGGCGGGCATCAAAAGTACTGGCCGCTATTACAGGTGGTACACCGGCTATCGATAAAGTTGCCGCGCAAAGTGCCAGCGCGCAGCGTAATTATGATAATACAAAGATTAAAAAGGCCATCGGTATCAATTTTAAACCTATCAGCCGATCGATAACAGAGATATGTGATAGCATGAAAACGACCTGATAAGCCAATTTTCAGGCGCCTGATAGCTTAATGGATCTGCGAAAAATGAACAAGTTCTGAACAGAATTTGAACAAGATTTAAACACACATCTGCCTGAATATCAGACAATTTAAAGCCATGTTCATTTTTTCACAGGAAATAACATTTTCCTTGTTTTGCACAACTGACACAGTTATGCTATCCTATCCGGAGATTTCATATGCCGGCGCTATTGAATCGAAATACACAATCTGATATAATTCCCGCCCCTGGGTTAACGCCCTCAATACGTTGATAAAAAATACAGGGGCTAACCAATTAGAGCACTTATATTTGCGCCCTGTAAACTATTTGATCGTTCAAATGTCTATAAGTCAACTAACAGACATGCCACACTTATACCTCCGCCATAAATTAATCACCTGCCTTGGTTTTATTTTGTTACTGGTTAGCATTGCCCATGCGCAAGGCACTAAGGAAATTCCGGGTTTTAAGTTTAAAACCGTAGTGATAGACGCAGGCCATGGCGGAAAAGACCCCGGATCGCACGGCGAATATACCAAAGAGAAAACCGTAGCCCTGGGCATTGCCCTGAAACTGCGCGATGCTATTAACGAAGCCATACCATCGCTCAACGTGATCATGACCCGCACTACCGATAAGTTTGTAGAACTGCAGCAACGTGCCGAAATTGCCAACAACGCCAAGGCTAACCTGTTCATCTCTATCCACTGTAACTCTTCTCCGCAAAAAGTGGGGACGCGCAGGGGGGCGCTGCTATTGGTTTATGGCTTACACCGCAAAGGCGAGCAGTTAGAAGCCCTGCGCGAAAACTCGGCTATTTACCAGGAAAAGGATTACGCCAAAAAATACCAGGGCTATAAGGATAACGATCCGGCCTATTTTATCACCCTGAATATGTTTATGCAAACCTACCGGGCGCAAAGCATTAAGTTTGGCAAACTGGTTAGCCGGGAAATTGCCGATGTAGACAACCGCCGGTCGGAAGGTGTAATTGAGCAGGGGATATTGGTGCTGGCCCATAGCGCCATGCCATCGGTAATGGTGGAAACCGGTTTTATCAATAACCCGGCAGACGAGAAATACCTCAGTTCGGAAGAAGGGCAGATGGCGACTGCTAAATCCATCCTGCGCGCGCTGAAAAAATATCGTAAGGGTTTCGAGCAGGATTGATCTTCTACAGTAAAGACACGATACTTCGTGTTTTTTTATTTGATGTACGACACGGAAACAAGACACGAAGTAACGTGCCCCACGGTTTAAATTATCTTTAACAAAACATCAGCATAAACATTAAATTTGCTGAACACCGATCGTTTAAACCGATATGCTTACGCTTGTACCATCATGAAAAACATATGCTATTTATTGCTGCTCATGCTATCTGTTAATACTTACGCGCAGGAGGCTGCCCCTCAAATAAAAACCGCTAACGGGACGCTGCAGGGCGTTGCCGAAGCAAGCGGTATCCATTCGTTTAAAGGGATCCCTTTCGCCCAGCCTCCGGTTGGCGATCTGCGCTGGCGCGAACCACAGGCCCCAAAAAATTGGGAAGGCGTGCGCAAGGCCGATCATTTTGGCCCGCAGGCTATGCAACGATATATCTACAATGATATGATGTTCCGCAGCGATGGCAAAAGCGAAGATTGCCTGTACCTGAATGTGTGGACGCCGGCCAAATCGGCTAAAGAAAAGCTTCCGGTACTGGTTTACTTCTACGGCGGCGGCTTTCAGGCGGGCGATGGTTCGGAGTACCGTTACGATGGCGAAGCGCTGGCAAGAAAAGGGATCATTACCCTTACCGTAAACTATCGCTTAGGCATATTCGGCTTTATGGCCCATCCGGAGCTGACTAAGGAATCGCCCAACCACGCATCGGGCAATTATGGCCTGATGGACCAGCACGCGGCCCTGGTTTGGGTGCAAAAAAATATAGCAGCTTTTGGCGGCGACCCTAAAAAAGTAACCATCGGCGGCGAATCGGCGGGATCAATGTCGGTTTGCGGGCAGGTAGCCTCGCCGCTATCAAAGGGATTATTTATTGGCGCCATTGGCGAGAGCGGTTCTTTGTTAGGCAACCTGTCGCCTATGCCACTGGCCACAGCCGAACAGAATGGCGTAAAATTTGGCAGTACCGTTGGCGCCAATAGCCTTGCAGACCTGCGTAAGATACCGGCTGATAAACTCTTAGAACTATCGGCAAACAGCCGGTTCGGAACTGATATCGATGGTTACTTTCTGCCCGAAGCTCCGGCTAATATCTTTGCCGCGGGTAAGCAAATGCACGTGAACCTATTGGCCGGCTGGAATTCGGCCGAGGGCGGTGATGCCGCGGTTTTAGGCAAAGCCGAGCCAACCATTGCCAACTTTACCGCCGCCGTGCAAAAAATGTATGGCAATCAATCGGTAGAAATACTAAAGGTATATGTACCAGCCACCGATGCTGACGTTAGACAGGTAGCCACCGAACTGGCATCGGATAGGTTTATCGCCTTCAGCACCTGGAAGTTTATTGATATGCAGAGTAAAACCGGCGGTAAGCCGGTTTACCGCTACTACTATACCCGCAAACGCCCAACCACGGTTGATGGCAAGGTGAACACAGGCATTGGCGCGGTGCATTCGGCCGAGATAGAGTATGCTTTAGGTAACCTATCTACCAATAAAGTTTACGCGTGGACGGCCGATGATCATCAAATATCCGAAACCATGCAAAGCTACTTTGTAAACTTTGTGAAGACCGGCAACCCCAATGGTAAAGGCTTAACCCCATGGCAAACCTTTAACCCCGGGTCGCCTAACCTCATGGTGATCGATGTAAAATGCCAACCAAAGGTTTCGGATACCGAAGCGCGGTATGCGGTGCTGGATAAATAGGTTCAATATATTGGGAACATACTGACATTTGTATGCCATCTTTTTGTTCCTATACAGTAAGTATATTTGCACATTATCTGCTATTTGAAACAAGTATCAGTATTAATTTATTTGTTCTACCTTTGTAACCTTTTAAGTTGTATTTGTTTTTAATTACAACTATTTATTACTTTTATACGTTTATATACTTTAACCTATATCCTTAGAACAGTTTTTATTTTAAAAACAAGTTCTATGATTTTCAAGAAAATAATCACCATGATCGAAGCTATCAAAACATTCTTTGTAAAGTCGCATGGAATTTTACTGATTCATAAACATGATTTACCATATGAGTTTAATGATTATTACGATGAAATCGTAAGTGATTTGGAGATGAAAGGAATCCGGGAAGATAAAAAGAACATGAAAAGTGATGGGGGATATTTTAAAAACGACATAAAAAAATCTATCGCTGCTTATCACTCTGAATTAGCAAATGGCTAAACAAACTCATTCAACCAAACAAAGTCATATTGTTTCTCAACAAGGCAAAGGCGCATCATTTGAACAACATGAAAGTTATGATGATAGCCTGTTACCTGAAGCTGTAGAATTAAGCAAACTCAAGGAATTAGACCCCAATATAATTGATTGGATAAAATCACGCACAGAAAAAGAACAAGATGCCAGATTAGATTTTAACAATAGAAAAATGGGCCTTATAGAAAGTTCTACCAGAAAAGCTTTTGCAATAGATATGTCGACAATCATCGCTGCTTTCTTAGTTCTTATAGCTGGTATGTTCTTTTCCGCTTATTTAATTTCTCAAAACATGAAAGTGGAGGGAACTGTTTTCGGCGGCGTAATCCTGATTGCTGTAGTAAACTCTTTTCTAAATTTCAGAAAGAATAAACCCACGGAGAAAAAGACCACCAATATAAAGTAGCTAAATTTATATTGGTTAAGTACTAGCTATTAATCTGCACATCCACCCTAACTCCAATACTTAAACTTCTTATCCGTAAATACCGATTTCGGTATCATGGCATGTACACCCACCGTGCGGTTCACTACCTGGCTCACTTCAAAATCAACTGCTACGCTGCAAATAGATAAAGCCTGGTTAAAGGTATAACCCATCTCGTCCTTTAAAAATCCAGTCGCTTCGGCAATGGCGTTTTTCATCGCCACGCGCAGGTCAGGGTCGATACCAATGGCGATAAAATGCGTTGGTGTTTCGGCGCGGGCCATTTTAAGTGGTTTATTTTTGTGTACGATGAATTTAGCCACCAGCGACAGCGATGCCTCGATAGATACACCGCTCACCTCACCATTACCCTCGGCCACATGGCAATCGCCGGTAGTGAACATGCCACCCTTTACCGATACCGGCAAGTAAAGCGTAGTGCCCTTGGTTAGATAACGGATATCGAAATTACCACCATAAAACCCCGGCGGGATAGAACTTACCCGGCCCAATTCAGGCGGCGGAGACAACGCCATTACCCCGAAGAACGGCTTAATGGGTATTTCAACACCCGGGATACGCTCACAGGCAGCAAGTGTTTTTTTACTATTGTATTTATACACAAAAGTCTCGGACTGCGTAACGCCATCAGGCAAACCTCCCCCACCCGGCCAAACGCTGTTCACCCCATATTCGCTGCGGATGATGATGTCCAGCACCCTGATCTCCATCATATCGCCCACCTCAGCGCCCTCAATCTCTACCGGGCCGGTAAGCATGTGGCCTGTTGGGTTGCCTGGCTGTCGCTTTACATTCTTCATAATGTCTACCACATCTTTGGCATGCTCGGTATCCAGCGAATAGTTATTCTTTTTAAAGAAAGCCTCCGGGTCGCGCGCGCTGATACCCGTGGTATTGATGCATTGAATCTCCACTACATCGCCATCCTTAGCCTTAGCCACCGGCGGCACATCGGCCCCATAATAACCATAAACCATATTCTGCGGAATGGAACGCACCAGCACATTGGGCTTTATTAAAGTCGCAGTAGAAGCGCTAATGGTTTCAGCCAAAGCTGATACACTTCCTAAAGTTGTTAAGGATAACGCCGCCAATCCACCGGTTGCGGTTTGCTTAATAAAATCGCGGCGGTTATTCAGGGTATTGCCTGCCATAAGTTTGTGGTTTATGATAGGCTAATTTATTGAATGTGAATGGGATTTATAGTATAATTTGCGATACAAATCAACGCGGGTTTTAGTCTTCATTTTATAGGTAGTGCTTTTATGATTGTCAGTCCGGCTCAATCGCCGCCGGATAGGCTGTTACTTTTCTTGATAAAAGTAACCAAAATCAAGACATCAAAAATGCTTCCCTTGCCGCACCAGGCCTTTGCCCTGCAAAACAAGCAGAACCACAGGGCTGAACCTTGATGCCGCCGCTATCGCACCCGCAAGCCAACGCTTCAGGCACCAAGCTAATGCCCTTTCCCGCCCACAATCCACCATGTTCTACTCGTTTTCACCCGGAAGCCGTTTTGCTGTCGGAATGGAGGAGATACGGTGCAAATCCATGCGAAGCGAAGCTTCGCTCCGCTCGGATTTGCTTCCTAAGCCCTCCTCCTCGGGGAGGGTTTGGGAGGGGTTCCCGACAGCGGTTTGCTTCCGGCAAGATCAGGCAAAAACGATGCTGGCACGGTGTGCAGGGAAAGGGAAGCGGATTTGCCTGAAGCGGTGGCCCTGCGGGTGCGCAAGCAGCGGCAAATTCTTGCGTACCGTGGTTTTGCCTGATGCGTGCAAAGGCTACGTGCGGCAAAGGAAGCATTAGCGCTGTCTTGATCTTTTGTTACTTTTTCATCAAGGGAAAAGTAATAGGCCCCTGCGGCTATGAGCAGACTGACGTTAAAAAAGTACTAATCGAACATTAAAAGCACAAAACCACAAACGTACAAATTATCTTGTTCGTCGCAAGGAAGCAGTGGTACTTAACACTCCGGCAAACTGATTGGGATATTTATCGCCAAACCACCATCAGCGGTTTCCTTGTATTTAGAGTTCATATCCTGCGCGGTTTGCCACATGGTCTTCACTACCGCGTCCAAACTAACCTTAGCATTATCAGGGTTGGTTTGCAGGGCCAGTTGTGATGCAGTGATAGCTTTTATGGCACCCATAGTATTACGCTCGATGCAGGGGATCTGCACCAGGCCGCCTATAGGGTCGCAGGTCATGCCCAGGTGATGCTCCATGGCAATTTCGGCAGCCATTAATACCTGACGTTGCGATCCGCCAAGGCATTCGGTCAATGCTGCCGCGGCCATAGCCGATGATACGCCGATCTCGGCCTGGCAACCACCCATCGCAGCCGATATAGTAGCGCCCTTTTTAAAGATACTGCCCACTTCCGACGCGGTGAGGATAAACTGGATCACCTTATCATCGGTATAACCATCGCAAAACATCATATAATAGCCTAATACTGCCGGTATCACCCCAGCCGCGCCATTGGTAGGCGCCGTTACTACCCTGCCAAACGAGGCATTCTCCTCGTTCACCGCAAGCGCGAAGCAGCTTACCCAATCCAAAATATTTTTAAAGCTCATGCCGGTTTTGCGAATAGCTACCAGCCACTCATCAAAGTTGGTATACACAGCATCGCCTATCAGGCGTTTATTTAGTGTAGCCGCACGTCGTGCAACATTCAGGCCACCCGGTAAATGGCCCATGGTATGGCAACCGCGGTAAATGCATTCCTTCAGCACACGGAAAATATTCAGCACGCCGCTGCGGGTTTCCTGTTCGCTGCGCCAGGCCAGTTCGTTCTCCATCACCACTTCCGATATCTTCAGGCCAGTTTTGATGCACCAATGCAGCAAATCGCCGGCGGTATCGATAGGGAAAGGCAGATCAACCTCGGTTTTGCCCTGACCGCTATCGCCATCCTTTACCACAAAACCACCACCAATAGAATAATAAGTACCCGAAACGGCCTTCCCGTTATTTAAAAATGCCTGGAACGTTACCGCGTTGGGGTGAAAAGGCAGACTTTCGCTAAACAGGAAAAGCAAGTCATCCTCGTAACTGAAGTTGATCTCCTGCTGCCCGCCCAGCATCAATTTATGATCGTTCTTTATTTGCGATATCTTATGGTCGATGGCATTTACGTCGAACGTAACCGGGTCATCGCCGCTAAGGCCAAGCAGTATGGCAATGTCGGTACCGTGGCCTTTACCGGTTTTAGCCAACGATCCGTACAGTAATATTTTCACCTCGCTCACCAAGGTTAAAACATCCTGATCGGCGAGGGTTTGTACAAACTGTTGCGCCGCCCGCCAGGGGCCAAGCGTGTGCGAGCTGGAGGGGCCAATACCTATCTTAAAAATATCGAAAACGGAGATCTGTTCGCGTTGCATTGCGTGCAATTTACGGATAAATTTCGATGCAGTTAGTGTATTATTATCGCGATAGCACGAAAATATTTTTGGCGTTGCCTGCGGCCGGGCTTTACGCTACAAGTCCTCGCCAACCCCACACACAAGCCCTTACGGCTCCGGGCTTTCCACTGCAATCCCTAACGCGGGCATAACTTAGTGTATTACATATTATCCGAAGCAGGCTCACGCGCCTCCGCGGGTGGAGTCACCGGCGAGATGATACCCGGCAGCTTAACACCGGCTGCCTTCAACTCCTTCACTACCCTTTCCTGTAATTCAAGCTTGGTTGAAAGGAAATCAGATGCCTGCGCCCAAACGCGCACGGTGTATCGCACGCCATCCAGCTCCAATGCAAAAACGCCAACGTTTGGCTTGGGTGCCTCTAATATATTCGCCGTGTTCTCTATCGCGTTATAGATCACTTTTTTCACCTCGTCCACATCAGCGGCGTATTCCAGCTTTAACTCAAAGTCAACCCGGCGTTTACCCTCACGGGTAACGTTGGTAATTACCTCGTTAAACAACTTACCATTGGGGATAATTACTGTTTTATTATCGGCGGTGAGCAGCACGGTATAAAATATCTGTATAGATACTACTTTGCCATCCTGGCCCTGGGCCAGGATGCTGTCATCCAGTTCAAAGGGCTTTAACAACAGGATCAAGATCCCGCCGGCAAAGTTTTGGAAAGTACCCGAAAGTGCTAAACCCGCGGCAACCGTAAAAGCACCCAATACCGTTGTGAACAACGAAATGCCGATGCCCATTATTTGCATTACCGAAACGATCAGCAATATATTAAGGCCGATGATGCTAACACTTAAGAAGAATGGTTGTAATGAGGAGTGGATCTCCCTTTTGCTCATCTGAGCGCGAATGCGGTTTTTTAAGATCCTGATCAGCCAAAGGCCTACAAATAATATGATCAGTCCCGCAATTATATTGGGGCCGTTATCCAGCACCCAATCGTAAGCTTTATCGTAAAGCTTTTGTACCCTGTCCCTATGGTCTATTAACTTCTCTAACTGTTGCATATAGAGAAGCAAATTTACGCACTAATTATTATTTACCGTATATGGCAATAAATAATTCGGGGCCTTTGATAAACATCCAGTCTACCAGGGCGCTCTTTAATTGTTTGTTTTTTTCTACTATGTATTTCATGGTATTGTGATATATGCAAAAGCTGTGCCTGTGTTGATATCTATTTGATATCCTGTACAAATTTAGGTTTAAGTGTAACAGAATTAATAGAAAGTTAATCATTTGATTAACTGATGACGCTCCGTTTACCCTGTCATGACGAAAGGACGTTTGGTGTTGAATACAGTGGGGTGTAGGGAATTGCAGACAGGGGGAGAAAGCTTAAAGCGGAAAGACCAAAGCAGAAAGCTTGGGAATATTATTGCATAAAAAAAGCGCTACGGATCTCGTAGCGCTTTTGAATTTATAAGTGGCTTTTTGCTTTGGTCTTTTAGCTTTCAGCTAAAAGATTACATCATGCCGCCCATGCCGCCGCCCATTGGCGGGTGGCCATGGCCTTTATCTTCTTCAGGCTCGTCTGCTAACACACATTCGGTGGTTAACAGCATCGAAGCGATAGAAGCAGCGTGCTCTAATGCTACGCGCGATACCTTAGTAGGATCGATAACACCGGCGCCTATCAGGTTTTCGTATTTATCGGTACGTGCATTGTAACCAAAGTCGGCACTGCCTTCTTTAACTTTTTGCACCACGATAGAACCTTCAATACCAGCGTTCTCGCAGATCTGGCGCAGCGGCTCTTCGATAGCGCGGCGGATGATCTGGATACCGGTGTTCTCGTCTTCGTTAGCACCTTTCAAATCGTTCAGGGCTTCAACAGCGCGGATGAAAGCTACACCACCACCGGCAACAATGCCTTCTTCAACAGCGGCGCGGGTTGCGTGCAGGGCATCGTCAACACGGTCTTTTTTCTCTTTCATCTCTACTTCAGACGCGGCACCGATGTAAAGTACAGCCACACCGCCAGATAATTTGGCTAAGCGCTCCTGTAATTTTTCTTTGTCGTAGTCTGATGTAGTATTCTCTATCTGTACGCGGATCTCGCCAACACGGGCTTTGATGTTTTCAGCATCGCCGGCACCGTTAACAATAGTAGTATTGTCTTTGTCGATAGAGATCTTTTCGGCCTGGCCTAACATGCTCAGGTCGGCACTCTCCAGTTTGTAACCACGCTCTTCCGAAATTACGGTACCACCTGTTAAGATAGCGATATCTTCCAGCATTGCTTTACGGCGATCGCCAAAGCCGGGAGCTTTAACAGCAGCCACTTTCAGCGAGCCACGGATCTTGTTAACTACCAAAGTAGATAGTGCTTCGCCATCCAAATCTTCTGCAATGATCAGTAATGGTTTGCCGGTCTGTACCTGTTTTTCAAGGATAGGCAGCAACTCTTTCATCGACGAGATCTTTTTATCGTAGATCAGGATGTAAGGGTTGTCTAACTCAGCTTCCATTTTATCGGCGTTGGTAACAAAATAAGCCGACAGGTAACCGCGGTCAAACTGCATACCTTCAACCGTTTTAACTTCGGTCTCGGTGCCTTTTGCTTCTTCAACAGTAATAACACCGGCGGTGCCTACTTTTTTCATCGCGTCGGCGATCATTTCGCCAATCACCTCGTCGTTATTAGCCGAGATAGCTGCCACTTGTTTGATCTTGTCGAAATCTTCGCCAACATCTTGTTTTTGTGTTTTCAGGCTGGTAACAACAGCTGCAACAGCTTTGTCTATACCGCGTTTCAGGTCCATTGGGTTAGCACCGGCTGCAACGTTTTTAATACCGGCAGCTACGATGGCCTGCGCCAATACGGTAGCGGTGGTAGTACCATCACCTGCAATATCAGCAGTTTTTGATGCTACTTCTTTCACCATCTGGGCACCCATATTTTCAATAGCGTCTTTCAGGTCTATTTCTTTAGCCACGCTAACACCATCTTTAGTGATAGCTGGTGAACCGAATTTCTTGTCGATAATTACGTGACGGCCTTTAGGACCCAGTGTCACTTTCACAGCGTTGGCTAAAATGTCAACACCCCTTTTCAGGGCGTCGCGAGCTTCAACATTGTATTTAACTTGTTTTGCCATTATATTGTTGATTTTGATTTCACCGATTACTTCTTGATTTCACCGATGTGTTTCTGATTTTACTTATTCTTCATTTGCACATCTGCATATTTTCGCATCTGCACATTCATTCCTTTCATTTGCACATATGCATATACGCACATCTGCACATTTATTAAAGGACAACAAATATGTCCGATTCGCGCATGATCAGGTAGTCTTTACCATCCAGCGAGAATTCCTGGCCGGCAAATTTGCCATAAAGTACCTTATCACCAACTTTTACCGATACAGGGATCAGGGTGCCGGTTTGTTCGGCATATTTACCCGGACCAACGGCTACTACAGTGCCGCGTTGTGGTTTTTCTTGAGCAGTTTCAGGGATGTATATACCCGAAGCAGTTTTGGTTTCAGCCGGAGCAGCTTCAATTAATATCCTGTCTCCAATAGGTTTCGCGTTAATCGACATAAAATAAAAATTTATTTAGATTTTAATTTTCTTTTGTACGGCATAATGCACATCAATTATGCCAAGCAGGGGCGCAAGTTAATAATTGTCAGACAAACTGTTGTATTGTCATATTTAAGTTATGCAGGCAGTTAAGGCTTAAAGTTTAGTTAACATGGTGGTGTCAGGATGGCAGTTTGAATTGGCTGGTGTAAGTTTAGCCAACCGGGAGAGAATCAACGCGTGTATGGTTTTGACAAAGTACCAAAAGATTGACATCCATGTAACACAATGTAACATAATTCGATCAAATTTCCATATTAAACAATTGACAATCAATCATTTAATATAAAATTGCCTTGAAAACATGTTACATTGTTTGCTATGACCTATTTAAGTATTTGTAAATAAGCATTTTATAACTACAGTGAGTTGTTTGCAAAAGTTTTTTGCTTTAGGTTTGATAAATGTTCTCTATTGGGGCGTTGCCTGCGGCCGGGCTATCCGCTCATACTGCACAAGGCCTTAGCCACAGGCCGGTATCCGCTCCTATCCCTAACGCGGGTTTACGGCTCTGCTAACTCATCAGGTGTCGCAAGTTTTAGCGGATGGTAGCCGGGCGGATCAACTTGTACCCCGGATAACGGAAGTTTGAAACTTCCGTAAATACAAACCACAGGTTACGCTGTGCTAAACCTGCGGCAGCAAATTTAGGTTTGATAAATGTTCTCTATTTGGGCGTTGCCTGCGGCCGGGCTATCCGCTCATACTGCACAGGGCCTTAGCCACAGGCCGGTATCCGCTGCAATCCATAACGCTGGTTTACGGCTCTGCTAATGTCCTTTCATCTTTTACCGGGGTAAGTTTAAGTAGGGGTAGCGGATCGGATCAAATACGCCCCTGGCTGGCGGAAGTTTAAAACTTCCGCGATAGTAGCCACAGGTTACGCTATGCTAAACCTGCGGCAGCGAAAAAATTATATATAATAGAGCTATTAGTTTCTCTATCCCAGGATTCTTTTTGTCGACTATTTTATATCGTTCGTAAATACGCTCATATTTTTTACCCCTTATGAAAACGTAATAATGTACCACAAATAGGATAATGCAGATAGTCAGCACCCCGATCATTGAAGATGCCGGCACATTTTTCTTTAAGATGTAGAAAAAATAAATTTCAAATAAAACCATTAACCACGAAACGCTTCCGGCTACCATTAATCCAAATGCTGTGAACCATGGGGTCTTATTAATCCTGTTTTTCCCGTCAAGATATTGTGTGTTATAAATGCAGTAAAATATATAATTCATCTTTTTTAAGCTGTGCCATTCTTGTACCAATAAAGCACCCTGTTTACCCAATACAATATGCATATTAAAATGATAGTGATGTGTATAGCCAGCGGGCACCAATAAGCAAACGTAATATCAGCACCCTGCTGCCGCGTTAAAAACTCCATCATACCCAGAAACAGCATGTGCCCAATGCATGCAATTGTAATGGCTGTAAGCAACAGCGCTTTTATCCAGAATTTGGCTGATCTCATTTAAATGGTGTACCGGGTAGGGTGTTTAAATATATACTTTTTTATGAATTACCTTGCAAACGGGAATTGCAAGCCGGGGATCTTTCGCTATCACTCAAGATGACGGAAGGCGCTTAAACAAAAAACGGCCCCGGTTAACCGGGGCCGTTTCAAAAATATTTTTACCAAACCTTACTTCTTGGTGCTGTCAGCTGGTTTCTGCGCTGATGGAGCTGGCAATAGGCCAGGTGCAGCTACCGGTGCAGTTGGTTTTGATGCTTTCTCAATTTGCTCTTTCAGGGCAGGATCGGCAGTTTTACCGTTACCGCTTTTGGCAGTTACGTTAATAGCCAGCGATAATACCATTAAAGTGATGGCTAAAACCCAGGTGCCTTTTTCAAGGAAGTCGCCGGTTTTTTGCACACCCATTAGTTGCGATGACGATGAAAAATTTGATGCTAAACCACCGCCTTTAGGGTTCTGTATCAATACGATAAGACCTAACAGGAAGCAAACCAGGATGGCAATGATCACTAATAAAATGTACATTTTCTTTTTATATTAATTCGTTTTCTTTTCTAAAATTTCAATACGGGATGCAAAGTAACGGCTTTTTTCCGGAAATTTCAACATTAATTTTTTGTAAGTGGCTATGGCTTTAGGAAATAGCATTTGGTCGGCATAAATTTTGGCCAGCGTTTCGGTCACCATATCAAACGCGTCTTCCGAGCTTCGCTTAGCCTTGTTCTCGGTATCCAGTTTTTCGCCTACCGGTGGATGGATCTGCGGATCTTCGGCCAGGAAGCGTTGAATGATACGATCTTCCCTGCTTTGCATATCAAACTCAACCGTATTGGCGGTCGCATCGGGAACCAGTTCCTCTGCCGATGACAGGTGGAAGATATTTTCGAAGTACTGCTGTTGTAGTTCGTCTGCCTTTGGTTTCCCCGGATTAACAGGCGATGGCCTGTTCATTGGCGCCTTTACGTAAGGCTGGTACAGTGCGCCATGGTCCATGCGGGTTTTATCAAGCCACCACCTAAAGGTGTATGGCATTTTTTCGTCATGATATTTAGATACGCCCGGATCGTTGTTCGCTTCAGCCTGTACAACAGGCGTTGCCGGCATGGGTTGAGCGGCGGGTGGCGACTGTACCGGTTCGGCCTCCTGCTTTTTATTGTCGCCAAATGCCTTATCAAACTTAAAGTAATCAGTGGCGGCAATATTGCCCATGATCAACCTTTCGGCCTCGTCGGTTTTGATAGGCTCGGCTGGGGCAGCAGGTTCCTGCCACTGGGCCTCTGCAGGTTGTTGGTATACCGGTTCCGGCTGATCGTAGCTATATGCTGCTTCAAACAGGGCCGTCTCATCGGCATGCGCTATTTCCGTATCGTTAATAACCGGTACTTCCGGCTGTGCCTGCGGATGAATGATCCCAATATCCTCTATCCCCGAAATTTCTTCATAAACATCATCTTCAACCGGGCTTCCTTCGGTATATGATGGCGTGGCGGCAATATATTCGTTAGCTATTTCATCCCACGGTGCAACGGCTACAGGCTGCTCATCGGCAACCGGTTCGGGTTGTTGGTTTTCCCAATGGGGAGGTTCCGATCCGTATACCGGCGCGGTTTCGGCTACAGGTTGTATTTCCTCGTCCTCATCCAGGTCCCAAAGTGGTTGGGCTGGTGCTTCAGTGGCCGGAGCGGCATTTTGCCAGTCTTCATCCTCATCGGTATCCCATGGGGCGGGCGCGTTTTCAATCGCTTCCGTTGTTTCCAGTTCCCACATCGGCGCTACAGGTTTCTGCGCTACAGATGCCGGCATCCCATCTTCGTCGTCGTCCATTTCCCACGGGGCGCGGCCTAAATCGTCATCCGGAGTAGCTGCAATAGGCTGCTGCTTATCTTCAATAACAGGTGTATCTTCTATCGGTGGTATCGGCGGCACTTCATCCGCACCCGGCCAACCTGTACTAAACATTTCAGGTATTGGTGGCGGCACATCGCTAAGCACCGGTTCAATTTTTTCGGTAACAGGAGGTGGCAATGCGGCAACCACTGGCGCGCCCGGCAATGCCGCCTGCCCGTTTTGCGATATGCCTTGTGCCTGGAGGATCACCTGCGCGTTATCAACCGACAATAGATCATCGTTATGATTGATGATCTTATGCAGGGCGCGGCCATCAAAGTAAGCGCCGGCTGCTACCGGAACGGTTTGCCCAAGGGCGCGACTGTGCAGGGCACGAAACAAACCCGACTGCGGATAAGCACGAACCAACTCCTGCAAACTACCGGCGTAGGCGCTGCCTGTATCGGCCGGATTGGCCAATAACTTAAGTAAAATTTCCTTCTGCCTGTTATTTAAATACTCGTCCACGGGGTTGAAGCTACGAATTACTTCCAATCTGCAAAAGCCTTGTTAAAAATATCTTCTGTTAACTGCTTGGTTATATTTAAAATTAAAGCCTGTTCCTGCGATCCGATATCGCCGGTATAATCGGCCGTTTTAGTAAATTCCTGCTCATAGCCTTCGGCATGCTCCAATCCCTTCTTGCTATTATTTGGCTTATATTTTACCTTAACCGTAATGGTTAAGCGGCTGGCATTTGCAATAGGCGGCGTATTGCCGTTACCCGTTGCCTGTACCGATACCGGCGCTATGTTGTAAGCAATAATCGCGCCCGAAAATACCGCATCGGCTTCGGGTGTGCGCACAATACTTAAACGCGATTGCGAGCGGATGCGTTGTTTTAACGCCTCGGTAAAGTTTTGGCTAAGGTTGTTTACTACAAACAGCGCGTTGTTATCAAAATACTCTACATCAACCGTCGACATCTCGGCAGGGATAGACGCGCCGTTTAACGTAACCGAACATGATGAATACGTAGCCATTATTGCAAATAAAACCAAAACAACTATAATCCTTTTCATCATACAAATGGCCTATAAATTTAATTCCTTTATTTTACGGTAAAGGGTACGTTCGGATATACCCAGCTCATGCGCGGCCAGTTTACGCTTGCCTTTATGCTTTTTAAGCGCCTTGCGTATCAGGTCCGACTCCTTTTCGATCAGCGACAGCGACTCCTCCACCTCCTCGGCATTGTGGGTAATGTTATAATGCTGATCGTTATTTACGACTGTATTAACGGGTTGTTGCAGCGTAAATTGTGGCGGCTCGTGATGATCGTTCAGCGGCAGTTCGATATCGCGGTAAAGCTGGTTAATGGTTTGCGAGTGGTTAGCGTAGCTTGGTGATACGCCGCCATGTTCAATAATATCAGCCACCAGTTTCTTCAGTTCCACCATATCGCGCTTCATATCAAACAATACCTTATATAAGATGTCGCGCTCCGACAGATCTTCCTTGGGCTGGGTATCCAGGCGCATAGGCAAGTTGCGGCTATTATTTTCCAGCGGGATATAATTAAGCAGCGTTTGCGCGGTGATGGTGCGGTCGCGTTCAAGCACGGCGAGTTGTTCGGCCATGTTCTTTAACTGGCGCACGTTGCCGGGCCACGAGTAGTTCACTAACATCTGCTGCGCACCCTCATCCAGGTGGATAGGCGGGGTACGGTATTTATCGGTAAAGTCTGACGTGAATTTGCGGAAGATCAAATAGATATCCTCCTTCCTGTCGCGCAAAGGCGGGATCTTCAGCGGTACGGTGTTTAAGCGGTAGTAAAGATCTTCGCGAAACTTGCCGTTCTTTACCGCATCGTAAACATCAACGTTGGTGGCGGCTATTACGCGCACATTGGTTTTCTCAACCTTTGATGAACCTACTTTAATAAACTGGCCCGATTCCAACACACGTAATAAGCGCGCCTGCGTACCCAGCGGCATTTCGGCAATTTCATCTAAAAATATGGTACCGCCGTTAACGGTCTCAAAATAACCTTTACGCTCGCCAACGGCACCGGTGTAGGCACCCTTTTCGTGCCCGAACAGTTCCGAATCGATAGTCCCCTCGGGGATAGCGCCGCAGTTTACCGCTATAAATGGACCATGCTTACGCGGGCTCATCTGGTGGATGATCTGCGAGAAAACCTCCTTACCGCTACCGCTTTCGCCTGTTATCAGAACAGAGATATCGGTAGGTGCAACCTGGTTTGCTATAACTATAGCTCTGTTCAGTAACGGCGAGTTGCCGATAATGCCAAAGCGTTGTTTAATTTCTTGTACTTCCATAGGTAGAATAGAATCAGGATTTTGAGAGTCAAGATTCAAGATTAGAATGACATTTACACTTTGCTATTCAAAATGTATTCTCTGAAACTAAATATCATTTTTTGCACTTCAACAACCAGTTCCAGGCATCGTTTAAGGGCATCTGCTTTTCCATAAGCCCTGCGCTCGCAGATCAGCAACTGGGTTTCAAGTTCGTAACTCGATGATAATGATGTCGATAAAAATTCGGCAAAATGTTTCGGGGTGCTTTTCCCTGAACCTTCAGCTATGTTAGACGGAATCGAGCAAGAGCACCGGTTGATCTGGTCGATAAGATTATAACGCTCGTCAGTCGGCATGTTTTTACAATAATCGAACGTGTAGTCAGTTAAGTCCATTGCTCGTTGCCAAATCATTAGTTTTTTAAAATTGTGATTCATGATTATTAAGGTTTATGATTTTTACAATTTCTTTACCTGCGTTCCTGTCTTGTCTCTTGACTCTATACTCCTGATTCTATGAAACGATCTTGCCGATAAGTGTTGCTGTTGTGCAACGCTCAACAACTACATCAACATACATGCCCGGCTTAAACCTTTCATCAACCGGGAATATCACCATGGCATTTTTATCGCTGCGGCCGGCGTAGTCCTTGTCCGATTTTTTTGAGAAGCCTTCGATCAGCACGCGCTGTACCTGGCCTATCTCCTTTAATAGTCGCACATGCGAATATTGTTGTTGTTTAGCGATCACTTCCTGCAGGCGGCGGCTTTTTACAGCTTCCGGGATATCATCGGCATAACGTTTGGCGGCCAGCGTTCCCGGGCGTTCTGAATACATGAACATATAGGCAAAATCGTACTGCACGTAGTCCATCATGCTCAGGGTTTCCTGGTGTTCTTCCTCGGTTTCGGTGCAGAAACCGGTGATGATATCGGTAGAGATGGCGCAACCCGGGATGATACGGCGGATGGCATCCACGCGCTCCATGTACCACTCACGGTCGTAAGTACGGTTCATCAGGTCAAGCACGCGGCTGTTGCCCGATTGTACCGGCAAATGGATATAGTTACAGATATTATCGTATTTGGCCATGGTATGCAGCACTTCGTCGGTAATATCCTTAGGGTGCGATGTAGAAAAACGCACGCGCAGTTCCGGACTGATCAGCGCCACCATTTCCAATAGGTTGGCGAAGGTGGTTAGAGCCTCACCTAAATCCTCTCCAGAGGAGAGGACTTCGCCTGCCAGCACATCAGAACCCTCTCCTTTGGAGAGGGCAGGGTGAGGCTTCGACCACTTATACGAATCCACATTCTGGCCCAGCAAGGTCAGTTCGCGGTAGCCGGCTTTAAACAGGTCGGTGCATTCTTTTACTATCGACTGCGGTTCGCGGCTGCGTTCGCGGCCGCGGGTAAAGGGTACTACGCAAAACGAGCACATATTATCGCAACCGCGCATGATAGAAACAAAGGCATTGATACCGTTGCTGTTCAGGCGTACGGGATTGATATCGGCATAAGTTTCCTCGCGCGATAGCAATACGTTCACCGCTTTCTGGCCACCATCGGCGGTATCTATCAGGTTGGGCAGGTCGCGGTAAGCGTCGGGGCCTACTACCACGTCAACCAATTTTTCTTCTTCTAAAAATTTCGATTTCAGGCGTTCGGCCATGCAGCCCAAAACACCTACTATCATGCCCGGGTTCTTCACCTTGGCGATGGTAAATTCCTTCAGGCGGTTACGTACGCGCTGTTCGGCATTCTCGCGGATAGAGCAGGTGTTGATGAAAACCACATCGGCATTGTTATAATCCTTAGTGGTTTCAAAACCGCTTTCCTGCAAAATGGAAGCAACAATTTCGCTGTCAGAAAAGTTCATGGCGCAGCCATAGCTTTCAATATACAGCTTGCGGCCGCTATTTTTCCCCTCTGCAGGCTCCAGCATCAGGGCCTCACCTTGTCTTTCTTCATCGTGCGTTTTGTCGGGAATAACCAGATCGATCATATTTAAAACTTAAGCCCGCAAAAATACACAATCTTTTAAATAAAGCGTGACAGTTTGTCAGCCAATTAACAAAATCGCGGTTTACGTGGCTTTATCCCTATTTCTAAAACAGCCGCTTATAACAAAAAGCGGAGATGGGGCGCCCGGTGCTCGTTCAAAATCAGTAATATTGCATTAGGTTATAACCGTTTTACACAACCGCTGCAAAACGGCTTAATAAAAATCGCCCCTGTTAACTAAATGAACCTGCAATTTTTGAAGCACAGATGGCAGCGCATAACAGCGCGCATTATGATAGCGATAGCCCTAATTGTGCTGGCCGCGGGTTTGTTCATCAACTTTTACTTCTCGCCAATTTTAGGCCGCACGGTAAAAAGCATGGTGCTTAGTAGTTCGGATAGTTTGTACCATGTTAGCTTTACCGATGCCAATGTGCACATCTTCCAGCGGAAGATCGTGATGTACAACATCGATCTGGAACCCGACACCAATGTTTACAACCGGCTAAAGAAAGCAGGCATAGGCCCCAATAACCTGTATCATATCCACATTAAAAAACTTGCGCTAACCTATATCCATCCTATCAGCCTGTATTTTGGGCGCAAGCTGGATATAGACGAGATCGTCCTCAGCGCGCCCGAGTTTAACCTTAGTTACCAGCTTAATCATACTAAGGATACCACCACAAAGGATAACCGCACGCTTTACGAGCGGATCTCAAAAACCCTCCGCTCGGTACATGTGGGGCATATCGGGCTTAACGATGTGAAGTTTAAGTACGAGGATTACAGCGGCAATAAGGTAGCCATATCCGAACTAAAGGAAATGAACCTGAGCGCTACCGATATGCTTATCGATTCGTTATCAATGACCGATAAAAGCCGATTTTTATATTGCCGGGATATCACCACCGAACTGAATAACTTTAGCGGCACCACCCGCAACGGCTTGTACAACTACAAAATGAAGCTGCTAAAGCTATCTACCCGTACATCGCAAATAAACGCCGAGGATATTGACCTGGAAGCCGCCAACCCCAACCAGTTTTTTGATAAAAGCAAGCACGACCGCTTTACCATGCATATCGATTCATTGCAGATGAATCATTTCAACTATTTAAGTTATTATAAATATCGCCGGTTTAGCGCATCAAGCATGATCCTTTCGGGCGGGCGGCTTGGCATATTCTCCCGGCCGCAATTGCCTGACCCGGATCAGCTATTAGCCGACCGCTCGGCATCTTTTCCCAACGCGGGTATTTACCGGCTTAAAACCGATTTGAACATCGACTCGGTTTTGCTGCGGCGCATTAATATAAAGTATACCGAATTGAACGTAAAATCGCACAAGTTGGGTTATGTTGATTTTAACAACACCACTTGCCGCATTTTAAATTTAACCACAAATGCCGATGCGCTGACGAAGAACAAAGATTGCATTATCTCGCTGCAGTCGTACTTTATGAATAAGGGCAAGCTGTATGTCGATCTGAAATTCGACATGGCCGACCCTAACCTGGGTTACAGTTACAAAGGGCATTTGGATCCCATCAACCTGCAAATTGTAAACCCGGCAGCTATGACGCTGGCCATGGTGAAAATAAACGGCGGCAAGTTAAAAAGCTTCGATTTTAATATCAGCGGCGATAAAAATGCAGCCCATGGGCGCGTAACCGTTTTATACAACGACCTGAAAGTTACCCTGCTGAAACCCGATACCATCCAAAAAAAGCTAAAACATATGACCATCGAGTCGCTTTTTGCCAACGCGATGATCATTAAACACAACAACCCCGATACTCCCGGCGAAGCGCCCCGGTCGTACTATGTAAACTATCGGCGCCCACCCGAGTACGCCTTCTTTAAAACCATCTGGAAAACCCTGCTTACCGGTATCCGCGCATCCGCCGGCTACGGCGAGCAAAAGGAGAAAGAGATAAAAACCCAAATAGCCGAACGCAAGGTTAAAAAGGAAGAACACAAAATAAAAAAAGCCGAACGCAGGGAGCGCCGCGCCGAGCGAAAGCGGGTAAAGGAGGCAAAGAAGCAGCTAAAGGCAGCGTTTGAAGAGGAGAATGAGGAAAGGTAGGTGTTCTACTCAAAGCTGAAGCCTTGTGCGATTCCCTCCCTTGGGGCAATGTCATTAAGTAAAGGATGACCAGCCGAATAAAGCCCCCTCTAAATCTCCCCCGGTAGGGGAGACTTAGGCTGCACAAGCGTAAAATTCTTAAAGTCCTCCCCTTTGGGGAGGATTTAGGTGGGGCTTAAAAGCTTTACTTAATGACATTGCCCCATGGGAGGGAATCGCACTTGGCCACCGCTTTGTTGAAATGGGCTCTTAAGCAAACTGCACAATCACAACTCTCTTACTGCAATATCAGCTTCAAATTAACCCCGAAATTGGTAACCGAGGTATTAAACGTTTGCGAGGTATAGGGCTTGGTGATGTTCGAATCGTAGAAGATGGTCATGTTGAAGCGCTGGTTGATGGCGTAATCAACCGACGGGCGCATGGTGATATTTTGCTGGCCCGATGATATCTCGGCCGATTGCAGGTCGGCGCGGTAGATCAGCGTTTTGTTATCTCTCAAGGCTGCCTCCAGCTGGAATTTCATGTTGTTATCCAGTTTTACATTGCTAAACCAGCCAAACGGGAACCTGAAGTGGGTGGTGGTATAACCCATCATCAGCGTCAGGATATTTTCGTTTTGCTGGGCCAATTGGCTGTTGAGCAGGCTAAGGCTAAGCGCCCTGCTTTTGCGGAACTCCACATTGCTGGTCACCCCGTTTTTAAAGCGGGCGTTAACGCCAATCAGCGGCACAAAATTTTCTAACAGGGTAACCTGTGTAAACTGGTAACGCGGTAAAAAATTATTGCTGGCATCGCGGTTAAACGAACTGCCGCGCTGCTCCTGGTAACGCAGCAACGAACTGTAACTGCTTACGGCAAAGGTGCTGCGGTAACCGTGCGTAATTTCCAACCCGTCAAAAATATCGCTGAACAAAGGTAGCCTGCTCAGGCCATTATACCTTAGGTTCCAGTTAGGGATAGGTATCGATGGAAAATTATTCAGGCTCACTTTATTCGGATCCTTACCCGAATAAGCGGCCAGGAAAGCAGGTACCAGTACGTCCTGCGAGTTAGCGCCATATCCATCGTAATAGCCGGTGGTGGCATCCGCGCCCAGCGAGTTGGCATTTTGCCTGCCCTGGCGCTGTGATATCACTTTACGGTCATCCAAAAACTGCTGGAACACGCCCGATTTATTATCGATACCATAAGGCTTGGCAAAGGCGGTAGCGATGGACAGGTACGATATACTGTAGTTACCCGAAGTGATGGGACTCAGGTCCTGGAAACTGTTGGTGCTGGCCAGGTATTTATAATTGGTTTGGAAATCCTTTTCCTGCTGGCGCTTAAATATCAGATCGATGTAGAGGTCCTTAAACGGTTCAAGCGAACCCTTCAGGTCTATCACTTCGTTAAGCGTGGTGGTATACGGTTGATTTTGCAGCGTATCTCTCGATAACCAACCGTTGGCCAATGCTTTGGGCCTGATATCGGCCTGGCTGCCTAATAAAAAGCCGATGCCCGGCGCGCTGTAATCCAGGTCCTGCCCAAACAGGTTAGATTGCGGCAGATAGCCCGGCAAGGTAGTACCCTCGCTGCGCGTGTACGATCCGTTTACCGATTTAATACTGGTCAGCAAGCCTAACAGCGTTTTCTTCAGTGCGTTTTGCTCGTCGGGTTTGCTGGCCATATTGCGTAAGCCGCGGAATTTATTGTACAACCCGTTGAAGTTTAGCGTAGGGTTCAGTTTAATGGTGCGCTGATTATTGATGGTGTTACCCACATTATAAGTGGGCGAATTAATGGCGAACGCGGGCGCCGATTGCCAGTAGAAGCTGGTGGTATAAGTAGCCAGCAGGTTTGTCCAGTCTAACCCCGGTATTTTGTTAAGCGGAGTGGTATAGTTAAAATCAAGCGTATGGTTATAGTTTACGGTACGGCCCAGCTTCTTCAGGTTTTCCCAAAGGGTATCGCGCTTTAGGCCGTTGATGCGGCCGGCCGGCTCATCAACAACCGAAAGATTGGTGGCATCGATATCCATTTTTAAGGATTTAGACAGGTTCCAGGTGATACCGTAAACACGTGTGATGTTAAAGTTTTTGTTAAACGATGTCGGTATCGGGATATAATTGTTCGGGTCGTTATTGCGGATGGTATTTTCCGAATAAAAACGATCGAAGCTGATCTGGAACGACAGGCGCGATGGCAGCAGGCTGTAATTAAAATCGCGCAGCAGGGCCAGCATATTGCTTTTTATTTTGCTGAGCGGGGTATAATACACCGGCTGGTTGGTATAATTATACGCGAACGATGCCTTGTACGTTTTCTGCAACTCGCTTTGGGTGTTAAAATCGTGGTGCTCGTAATCGGTAAAGGCGTACGACAGGTTCAGGTTCTCCACATCCCAAATATGCGCCCGTTTGCCTGGGTCGGTGCGGTTTTTATGGATATTGGTAAAGTTGATGCTTTTACGAATGGTATAATCGATAGCGGCATTCTTTATCGAATCGCGGATATGCTGGTTAATGGCGTTGGCAAGGGTGGTCTTCAGTTCCACATCGGGCATACCCGGGTCATACTGCGGCATGGCGCTTTGGGTAGATATGCTGAAGTACATAGGGATATGGATACCCTTTCTATCCGGGAAGAACTTACCCAGTTCCATACTGGTCGATACATCATAGCTTTCGTTATCGCTGCGACTGCGTTCGCTCAGGCGCTGATCTATCGAGCCAAAACCGATGGTACTTTTGCTACCCAGCATGGTTACATCGGCAAAGTCGGCCAACTTGGCGTTGAAGCGGCCGATCGCCGCCCAGCCCCCGCGCTGATCAAAATCGGTCAGGCGTAATTCGTTAAACCATACAATGGCTGTTTTATCCAGTCCGTCATCCCCTATTGACGCCGACGTTTTCAATGGGTTACGCACACCCAGCATAATGGCCCGCAGGCGGCTCAGATCGGGCTGACCTTTAATGGTGATCTTGTTCTTGCCATCGCTAATGGTAAACGGCACCGTCAGCGGCCAGGCCTGCCCGTTCAGCTTGGCTACGTTACGTGCCAGTTTGGCTTTGGTCAGCAAGTCAAGTTCCAGGTCAATCGAGTTGGCATCCGGCCAGATGGATGACGGATCGCCAGTGCCGGGGCGGGTAACCTGCAGGGGCACCTCGTATTCGTAATAGTTATCCTGGTAATCTACGCCTAAACGGATAAAGGCGTTCAGATCATTAGTTTGCAACTGGTCGCCCTCGGCGTGGATAAACATTTGCAGGCGCTTGTATGATCGCAGGTCGTTATTAAAGGTTTTAAATGCCGCCCGCGAGTAGCCGTCGCGCAGGTTTTTAACGTTCAGCGATAGCGATTGCTCATTCAACCGGGTATCGGTACGCAGGTTATTATAATCGCGCTGGCGGTCTATCCCCGGCGGCAATACATACGGGATGGGGCTGCGTGTGCCGTTTTCTTCAATATTTACCGTACCCACATCCAGTGTCGAGTTATCCAGCGGCGGGTTCACCAAAGCCGGATCGGCGATAACTTTGGTGCTGTTATTTTCGGCATTGTAATTACGCCATTCGCCGCGTACCAGTTGCAGGGTGGCAAAACGCATCACCGCGGTATCGGCAAAATTGGTGGTGAACATGCGGATAAAGCGGATCGATTTAAAATCCTGTATGTTACCGTATTTGGCGGTATAGTTTGCGATGGGGATCCTGAATTGGTACCAGTTAACCGAGGCGGTGCTGCCGTTTTGCAGCTTTACCTGCGCGGTTACCTTATCGGTAATATAATTCTGGCCGATAACCAGGTCCTGCGGGCGCACCGAAACCTTGTACTGGTAGTACTCATCGGCCTGGCTCATGTTGTTATCGCGGTTAATATCCTCGCCATCGGGCAGCGATGTGGATGCCGATGTAGACAGGCCCAACTCTGCCTTTGATTGCTCGGCTGTTTTAGAGTTACCTTCCAAACCGTTGTAACGGCTGTAACGCGCCAGTATACCCGCGTGGGCATCGTCCAAAGCCGGCCCCTGGTAGTACTGGTAATCGTCGGATGCGGGGTCGTTATCAAAAGCGGCGGCCGCGGTTGGGTTCAGCTGCGCTTTGATGAGTTGGATCACCGTCGCGAACTTCTTCCGTTCATCGGCATCGCTTAAACCATCCAAACCCACATCCTGCAACAAACGGGCAGTCGGGTTACTGTCAAATGCGTTGATCACCGGTTGCAGTTTCGGTACACGGCCCCAGTTGGTTTCGTCAACCTTGCTCAGGTCGCCGTCTACGGGCAGGCCATTCTCTAAACTTTTGCGGCCATCGTACAAAATATCTTCGGATATATTACCCAGGTTAAAGTACAGATCGCCACCCTGCGATGCCGGTTTGTACATAAACGGGTCCATCATCCAAAACTCGATGAACTGCACGTTCAACGATTCAAAATCGTTGGTCTCCAGTTTGCGGAAGATCCCACCCCAGCGCAATTTGGGGTTTTGCAGCGTTCCATCGTTGTTAATGCCGGTAGCGGTAAAGTTGTACGGGCCACGGATGGTTGGGTAAAAAGCCAGATCCAAAGTAGGCAATATCAATGCCTGGCCGGTAACCGATTGCTTGTACGGAAACACTTCCTGCTCCAGCACCTGGCGTACATAGTGGTTGGATAGTTCGGTGCGTGAGTTATTTAAAGCCGGGGCGCTTGAGCCCGACAGGTTGTAAAATATCGGGTCGATATTGTAAAAGGCCAGCCGGGCACGGTTAAAGCCGTAACTCAGGTTATCAAAGTTCTTGGCTTCGGGGAATAATTGCGGCGTGCCCGAGATCTGCCAGTTAACGGCGCTTTTTATATCGATCACCGAGCGGCTATTCTCGAAATCATCTAAATAAGATGTCCCTTTTTTAGACCCGGCGAAATTGAGCGCACCTGGTGTACCGGGGTTTAATTTGGCAAACTCGCCGCTGATATTGATGGACGACGGCGCTTTGGTGCTGATAAACGGCAGCTTATCTACCATACGCGTCAGGAAGCGCGATTGCGCGCTGTAATTACCATCAAAACCCCATATCGTGTTGGAGATGGATTCATCGCCGACGGTTTCCTTTTGGGTAATCGGCTGCTCGCTCAGGTGCATAATGGTAGCGCCCAGCGCCAGGTTTTTATTCACCCGGTAATCAAACCGCGAGCCGTACAGCGATTTTTGCTGGATGCCGAACAACTCGTTATTTTCTATCTTGATATTGATAGGCTGGCCCGATTGCAGCAGCGCCTGGTTAAGGATACTGATACGGCCCGAGCTATAATCCATGGTGTAATCCACACCTTCCTGCAGGGTGATGCTGCCTGCGGTTACCACTACCGATCCCTGCGGGATATTACCCTGCCCTACCTGGTATTCCGATCCGCGCTGCGCGGTGTAGGTTCCTTTTATCACGTAGCGGTTAAGCTGCGGGAACAATTGCTGGGCGATGGTTTTGGTAGAGTCGTACATCGGCTGGTAAACATAGCGGCTCACCAGGGCCTGTTCGGCAGGGGTAACAAACTGTTTGGCCAGGTCAGACCCAAACGGTTCTATCACCGGAAAAATGATCTGCCCGTTTTGCGAATTAACGGTAATCCCCTCCACAAAATCGAAGTAGCCATCGGGCTGTTTATCTTTTTGCTGGTTAAGGTTATCTACATCGGTCAATTGCAGCCAAAGTTTACTTTTGGTGTTCTGCCCCTCGTCCATAATATATTTCTCGATGCTCGATTTTTCATCCAGCCGCGATATCTGCAACTTAAAATTGGTTGGACTAAGCTGACTCCCGCCCAGCGAATAGATGTTCTTCATCATCAGCTTCCAGGTGGGCAGGTTGGTTTTCAGGATCTCGTTCTTCAGCAATTTGGTGTAAAGCACCCTGGGGTTAGCCGGGTCTACCGCCACATCGGTAGAGAACTCACCCACCTGGTATTCCTGGCCGTTATAGGTATATCGGTAGGCTACGGTCAGCACCTCATCGTTATTCAGCGGGTAGTTCAGCGAGATATAACCCAGCTGCGGGTTCAGGGTAAACTCCCTGTCGGTCAGCTTGCGGGCATAGGTTAGCTTGGCGTAGTTATCCGTAGCGCCAGATGAAGCGAAATACTGCACAATGTCGTTAGCATTGGTCAATCGCGCGTTGGCCGGCAGGTTGTTGAGCAGGGAGTTTGACCGCTGGGTAAAACCCGGACCGGTAAAAGCGGCAGGCAAAGCCGAAAACCCAGCTCCACCCTGCACCAATGTAGTGTTATAAGGTTTGTTTTCACCCAGGTCGATAAAGCCGATCACATCGCGCGAATCGGTGGTATTGCCGGTTCGGTTGGTGGTCCACACCTCTATTTTGGTGATGGTAACGTTTGAACTGATGATGGGCAGGTTAGCCAGCGCCCGGTTATAATTATCCCTGAAATACTGCGCCAGGAAATAGTGCTTATTGGCATCGTAATCAACCGGTGTAAGCCTGAACTCGTTAGATTGTGTACCGTTGGTAATGGTAATGTTTTTAGCCTGCGACCGCTGCTGCGAGAAGATACTGGTTACATCAAGATTACCGAACTTCAACTTGGTTTTTACACCGAACAGCGCCTGCGTACCGGTGATCAAAGTGGTTGGCAGGGGCATGCTTACGGTACCGGCCTCAATCTTCTGGATGATCTCGTCAGGGTGGCCGGTATAATCCAGTTTGATCTGGTTATCAAACTGGTATTGTGCATCGGTATTGTAATTGGTTGATATCTTCAGCTTATCGCCGATATTACCCACCACGTTCATCTGGATCCGCTGATCGAAGTTGAAGTTGAACTGCTTGCGCTGGTTGGTATTGAACAGCGGATTTTGATTGCTGTTGATTTGCCCGGCAAATATCATTTCGGCCGTTCCCTGCGGGCGGATATCGATGGTATTACTGCCAAATATCTGCTCGAACGTGCGGCTGCGTACCTGTATCTGCGGTATAAAACCCGGCTGCTGCGATTGGTAAGCGTAATTATCCGACAGTTGTTGGAAGTAATTACGGCGGTTGATACTTTGCTGCAAAGCCATGTATTCCTCAAAAGTGAGGTAGCGTGGCGGGCGGTACATCATATTGCCCAGTTTTTGGATCAGCACATACTGGTTGGTAGCCACATTATACTCGATGGTGGTTACCAGCCCCGGTGGGTCGGCATCAAAGTAGCCCCGGCGCGACATCATGTTGCGCGAATCGTAAAGCCTGATGGGGGTTTTTATTGTTACCGAATCGGTGGGCTTAATTTGGGCAAAAGCGATGTTAACCCCGCAAAAAGCAAAGATCAACAGCACACTTATCCTTAACCTGGCAGTAAAATTTTTAATCAAGCAACACCCGGTATTATATTGTAATTATAAGCTTTTCAGGGCAGATTTTATCAGCTGTTCAACTGTTAAAGTACCCCCGTTTTTGTTAATTTCCTGATCCAGAACCTTCTCGGCCGCGTTGCGCGCGAAGCCCAGCATCACCAATGCCGACAGCGCCTCGTCCTTAGCGGTAACACTTACCGGCACACTGATCAGCGTATCCGGGCCGTCCTTCTTCAGCTTGTCCTGTAACTCCAGGATCATACGCTGCGCCGATTTTGGCCCTATACCCTTTATACGTTGAATTTGCGAAACGTTACCACTTAAAATAGCAGCCTGTATTTCCTGTGGTGTGATAGACGACAGGATCATGCGACCCGTATTTGGCCCTATACCCGATACCGATACCAGGTGCAGGAACAGGCGGCGCTCGCCCTCATCTATAAAACCGTATAAGGTATGCGCGTCTTCCTTAACGTGCAGCCATGTAAATAATTTGCATCTTTCGCCATCACCCAGTTTAGAATAGGTATTAAGCGATATATTGATATGATAACCTACACCACCCGCGTCAATTACTACGTAGGCAGGGCTTTTAAAAACTAATTTACCGTCGATGTAAGCGTACATTTTTTGTTTAGGCTTTTAGGAGCTGAAAGGCTAAAGCTAAAAGCATAAAGCCACTCCCCTGTTAATTATATTTTGAATTTCAATTAGCTGAAAGACTAACGCAAAGCTTTCTGCTTTAGTCTTTCAGCTTTAAGCTAATCATTTCACTTCCCTGTGCTGCGCGTCAACCACCGCAATGGTGATCATATTGACGATCTCGCGAACCGAACTGCCTAACTGCAAAACGTGCACCGGCTTGTTAAGGCCCAGCAGTACCGGTCCCACCGCCTCGGCGCCGCCCAACTCTTGTAGCAACTTATAGGCAATGTTACCCGATTCCAGGTTAGGGAAGATGAGCGTATTAGCCGGGCTGCCGGTCAGCGTGCTGAAAGGATAGTTATCCTTCAACAATTCGGTATTGATGGCAAAGTTGGCCTGCATTTCACCGTCAACCACCATATCGGGATAGTTTTTGTGCAGCAGTTTTACCGCCTCGCGGGTTTTTTCAGGCACATCGCCCTCGTTCGATCCAAAGTTGGAGTACGATAGCAATGCCACCCTTGGGTTAGTGATAAACTGGCGTACCGAACGTTCGATCAGCACGGCAATATCCACCAGGTCCTGTACACTTGGGTCTACATTCACGGTGGTATCGCCAAAAAATACCGGGCCTTTTTTAGTGATCATGATATACATACCCGCCACCTTTGGTACACCGGGCTCGGTACCGATGATCTGCAAGGCAGGCTTTATGGTGGTTACATAGTTTTTGGTCAGGCCCGATATCAACGCGTCGGCATGGCCGTATTGCACCATGCTGGCGCCGTAGTAGTTGCGGTCGCGCAATAGCTTTTTAGCCTCATAAAGCGTAATACCCCTGCGCTGGCGTTTTTTAAACAGGTTCTCGGCATATTCGGCGGCGTTTTCGCATTCCTGGCGGGTATCGATGATCTTTACATCGCCCAGCTCCAGGTCGTTCTCCCGCATAATTTGTTTGATCTTTTCGGTATTACCCAACAGTATCGGCGTAGCAATGCCCTCGTCCTTAACGATCTGTGCCGCGCGGAGGATCTTGTAGTTATCAGCCTCGGCAAATACTACTCGTTTCGGGTTTTCCTTTGCCTTCAGCGATATGTTACGCATCAGCTTATCATCCTTACCGATGCGGCTGCGCAATTCCTCGTTATAAGCATCCCAATCGGTAATGATCTTGCGTGCCACACCCGATTCAATGGCAGCTTTGGCCACTGCCGATGATACCTCGGTAATGAGGCGCTGGTCCATTGGTTTGGGGATGATATAATCCTTACCAAACTTCAGATTGCGGGCGCCATAGGCCAAATTTACCGCTTCGGGAACCGGCTTCTTAGCCAGTTCGGCAATAGCCTTGGTGGCGGCCAGTTTCATTTCTTCGTTTATAGCGGTAGCCCGAACATCCAGCGCGCCGCGGAAGATGAACGGGAAGCCCAGTACGTTATTCACCTGGTTAGGAAAATCTGAGCGGCCGGTAGCCATGATCATATCCGGGCGGGCTTCAACGGCAATGTCGTAAGCTATTTCGGGGTTAGGGTTAGCCATGGCAAAAACGATAGGGTTCTTCGCCATCCCCTTCAGCATCTCGGGCGTTACCACGTTACCGGCTGAAAGGCCGATGAACACGTCGGCATCTTTAAGCGCACCCTTCAGGTCTTTAATATCCTTACGCTTAGTAGCGAATTGCATGCGCATTTCGTCCAAATCGGTGCGGTCTTCGGTAAGCAGGCCGTTGATATCAAACATCACCAGGTTTTCCTTTTTTACCCCCAGCGACAGGTATATTTTTGAGCAGGAAACCGCCGCGGCGCCCGCGCCGTTCACTACCATCTTTATCTTATCCAGCTTCTTCTTCTGGATCTCGCAGGCGTTCATCAGCGCCGCGCCCGATATAATGGCCGTACCATGCTGGTCATCGTGCATTACGGGGATGTTCATCTCCGCCTTCAACCTGCGTTCTATCTCGAAACAGGTAGGGGCCGATATATCCTCCAGGTTGATCCCGCCGAAGGTTGGCTCCAGCGCTTTAACGATATTGACGAACTCATCCACGTTCCGCGTATTCAGCTCCAGGTCGAACACGTCGATATCGGCATAAATTTTAAACAGCAGGCCTTTACCTTCCATCACCGGCTTGCTGGCTTCAGGACCAATATTACCCAAGCCTAAAACGGCCGTACCGTTACTAATTACGGCTACCAGGTTGCCCTTGGCGGTATATTTATAAACATCTTCCGTATTTTCGGCTATGGCCAGGCAGGGTTCGGCAACACCGGGCGAGTAGGCCATAGTGAGGTCGCGCTGCGAGTTGGTGGGCTTGGTAGGTACTACCTGTATTTTACCGGGACGGCCCTTCGAATGGTAATTAAGCGCGTCCTGTTTACGATTGGGTTTATTCATAATTCGGTTTCAAGCCCCAAAATTACAATTCTTTTTTAAAGGGTTTGGGGCTATTTATCTCTTTTCAGAAAACCACAGCCAAGATGCCTGTTTTATTGCACACCTATTAATGCGATGTGGATAAACCCGATAATTATGGTGATGAAAACCTATTTTTTCTTGCGGTTGCGGGCTTCCAGCAAAGCGGCGATGCTGATGCCGGCGCAATCTGTGATCAGCGCAGCGACGGCATCCACCGGCATTTCTTCAGTATCCGTAAAATTGATACACCCCTTTTGAAATTTAGCCAGTGGCAGCAAAGCGCTAAACTTAGCATGTAACGGTGGGTTCATATACATGGGCAGGCAATGCAACGACATATACTTTTTTGTGCTGGCCAGGCCATACTTCATGTAAGCCCTCTCTTTATAAATAATCATTTCCACTCCCATCATCGGTTCAATAACCGGGGCTACGGTGGCATCGTTAGCCATAATAGCTTCGTGCAGGGCGGTTATCAATTGCCGGCGCCCGGCAGGGATGGTGCTGATGAATTCGGGTACGGTCATGGCGGTTAAATTGCTGATGTAAGTTAGCATATTTCAGTTCATCTTTACGCCGATGCTACGATCTTATCATCAAAAACTTTTTTGAAAAACGCACTCAAAAGCCTGATGTATTTGCGCCTTTTATCCGGCCATATCACAAACCAGGTCAGAAAAACTTATCATACGCTTTGTAAGGGCATATTTTTATCCATTGATATCAAAGAACGGCTTGATTTTATTGTTTGTGGAACGCGTGTTTTACAAAATTATATTTGGAGTTTTAGGTTCACCTGAAAAGACGGCCTTCGCGAACATTGTACAATCGGCTGATTGTACACGATTTGTGTTGATACAATATACAAAAAATTGGCTGGAAAAGTAAGGCTTCAACCAATATAAAATTTAGTAAATTTGTAAAAAGGAGGATCAACTATGGGAAAGGCAGATATAAAAACAGGTGGCGAAACTCAAAGTCCATTTAACATCAAAACATATTCTGTTTCGGAGATCCTTGCTGCCGGCGGCACTACTGCTTTTGCAAATCAGTTGGGAAAGAATACCCAGCACACGATAGCGCGACTAAAAGCGCTTCCTAAGGAAGATTTTTTAACAGACGAAGAAGCCAAAGCCGCGCTGGAATATCTTAAGAACAATAAATGAACTTATTGTTTGATACTAACATTCTGATCCATTTGGCTAAGGACAATTCCTTACGTTTACTTCAACGGATCAACCCGGATAATCAGAAGGTATATATATCGGTAGTGGCCCTTGCCGAATTGAAATCATTCGCGTTGCAGAATAATTGGGGGCCGCGTAGACTGAATTTAATCGGGCTTTTGCTGGAAGATATTTCAGCCGTAACAATTAGCGACAATTTAACAGATACTTATGCGCAGATAGATGCTTACTCGCAGCGTCGAAATCGACTATTTACCGAATATAATTTTACAACTGCCCGAAATATGGGCAAGAACGACCTGTGGATAGCTGCCACAGCCGCCCTGCTGGGTTTAAAGCTGGTTACAACGGATGGAGATTTCGATCACCTGCATGAAGTATTTTTTGATGTGAAAAGATTAAGGCCGGCAGATCTACGATAATTCCCGTTAACATTATTTACTGCCCTCACCATTTTTACCGTGCTAAATAAATCGTCTCTTTCAAAGCTGTCTTCGTCATTATAATGAGGTGATATAGGCCGGGTGTAACATTTTCAAACACCCCGTATCTAAAACCGCAAATTACCCCAAACTTGGACTTCGACGACATATATAAGCAGTACGCCCCGCAGATCTATCGCGTGTGTATGGGTTATACCAACAACCCCGACCAGGCCAAGGACCTGGTGCAGGAAACCTTCTTTTCGGTATGGCGCAACCTGTCATCGTTCCGTAACGAGGCCCGCGTCAGTACCTGGATCTTCCGCATTGCTACCAACCATTGCCTGCGCGCGCTGGAGATTGCCAAACGGATGCCCGCAGGCGAAATGCCCTATCATTTAGCGGCAACCGAAACTACCCCGCCCGACGACAAACTGGCCCTTTTGTATAAATGCATAGCCGAACTACCCGAGACCGAACGCATCATCATATCGCTTGAACTGGAGGACATGCCACAGGCCGAGATAGCGCAGGTGCTGGGTTTAAGCGATGTGAACATCCGCGTTAAGGTGCACCGCATAAAGGAAAAACTGGCTAAAAAATTTAAAGCGTATGGACAATTTGAATGAACTAAAGGCCATATGGCACAGCGCCGGCACACCGAACTTGCCTGCGCCAAGCGAAATGAAGCGGATGGTCAAATCGTTCCAAACCGAGCGGGTGCGCAAAAAATGGATGGTGATCATCTTATCCACGCTCATCGCTGCATTTATGTTTGGTACCATGATCTGGTCGGGGTCTAAAATGGTGAGCACCTGGCTGGGCGGTACGCTTATCGCCACCGCCTGCATGCTGTTGGCGGTAGATAACTGGCGCTCGCTTAAACGCTTTAATCAGCTGGATAATTGCAGCAACCGCGAGTTTTGGGCTTTTATCGATCGTACGCGCGAAAACCAGCTACGCTATTATAAAAAGACCCAGCTGCGTATCATGTCGCTATCTGTTACCGGCCTGATATTATACCTGTACGAACCGGCTACCCGGCGACCGCTGTATACGGGGGTGCTATTCGCTGTTACCGTTATCTACTGGCTGCTGATGTGGTTTGTGGTAAGGCCGCGCCTGTTTGCCAAAAACGCCGCCAAGCTAAACCGCATAAAGGAACATTACCAAAAACTGGCCCAACAATTTGAAGGAGATGAAGAATAGACAACTATCAAAACCTGCATTGGCGCTGCTCATCAGCGGCCTGCTGTTAACCACCTCGGGGCCCATGCTGGCCCGGTATTTTCACTGGCCCGATTTTTTGCAGGGGTTTATGTTGGGGCTTGGCCTTACACTGGAGGTTGGCGCGCTGGTGAAGAGCCGCAGGGTTTGCAGAGGCGTTTTTGCCCGATGGGAGGAGGGTGAGACGAAGTGATCTTCAGTAAATGGTAATGTGGCGCGGTCAGAACATCGACCACAAGCAAAGCGACGCAGACTCGCCCCCACCGCGCTACGCTGGTGGGCCCTCTCTCCGCTGCGCGGGGCAGCGGGCAGGAGTTGTGGTGCATTTGCATAGATGGGTTTCAAACCCATCGCTACGGTTACCCATTCCCTCTTTCCGCACAGCGGAGAAAGGGTGGTCGGCGAAGCAACGACCGGGTGAGTAAAAATAGTCCGTATGCTATTCAGCTATGGTCGATCGTAATCACACAAAAAATTACCCGATGTGGCAAAAGAAGCTTTTTGTCGGTTCAACGCCATATCTGATGTAAAAAAGTGTTTAAACACGCATTCTGCCTGCATGATGATTATCTTTACATCAGTTTACCACATCAACCCTCAAAGCGTTATGAAAAAGATTGGTTTTTTATCCTTCGGGCACTGGTCAAACCACCCCGCATATAAAACCCGTACGGCAAGCGATACGCTGCTGCAATCCATAGATCTGGCCGTTGCCGCCGAAGAAATTGGTTTAGATGGCGCCTATTTTAGAGTGCATCATTTTGCCGCGCAGTTAGCATCACCCTTCCCATTGTTATCGGCCATCGGTGCTAAAACAAACAGCATTGAGATTGGTACCGGCGTAATTGATATGCGCTACGAAAACCCATTGTATATGGTGGAAGATGCCGGCGCGGCCGATATTATATCGGGCGGGCGGTTGCAACTGGGTATTAGCCGCGGTTCGCCGGAGCAGGTGATAGATGGCTGGCGTTATTTTGGCTACGAACCTGCCGAAGGAGAAACCGATGCCGAAATGGGGCGCCGTAATGCCATGCTGTTTTTGCAAAGGCTAAACGGAATTGGTTTTGCCGAACCTAATCCTTACCCGATGTACCCCAATCCGCCGGGACTGTTGCGCCTGGAACCACATGCCGAAGGGCTACGCGAACGGATCTGGTGGGGGGCCGGATCTAACGCTACGGCTGTTTGGGCTGCCGAAAATGGTATGTACCTGCAAAGTTCTACTTTAAAGTTTGATGAAAGCGGCAAGCCTTTCCATATACAACAAGCCGAACAGATCAGGCTTTACAAAGAGGCATGGAAAAAAGCAGGGCATGAACGCGAGCCAAGGGTTTCGGTAAGCCGGTCTATTTTTGCACTGGTGAACGATCAGGACCGCTTTTACTTTGGGCAGCAAGGCAACGGGGCCGACAAGTTTGGTTATATAGAAGCCGATCAGCGCGCTGTCTTCGGGAGGAGTTATGCCGCCGAGCCAGACCAATTAATTAAAGAATTAGCTGAAGATGAGGCCATACAGGAAGCGGACACGCTGCTTTTAACCATCCCCAATACTTTAGGTGTCGATTACAACATCCACCTGTTATCTTCTATTTTAGAACATGTAGCGCCGGGCCTGGGCTGGCGTTAATACTATTGATATTTAATTTAAGCCTTACGAAGTTTTAAAAGCTTCGTAAGGCTTGTTTTTGCTCCATAGGTTTGCAACCTTGCAATGTCATGGCAACCTCCCCCCTCCATGAAGATTTAATGAACTCCCCCCACGCTCAAACATTTACCCAACAAATACTCCCCTATTTTTATCTAACTTAGTATTTATTATATCCCTATGAAACCTAAGAAGATACTTACCGGCCTTATTGCTTGTTTAGGCGTCGCGGCACTGTTTGCCTTTGCCCCTAAAGATGACGACCCGATAAAAAAGATAGTTACCCAGTTAAGCAAATGGCTTGATGATAACCCGCAGGAAAAGGTTTACCTGCAAATGGATAAACCCTATTACGCCGCCGGCGAGGATATGTGGTTTAAAGCCTATATCACCATCGGCGAGAAGCATCAGTTATCGGCCCTCAGTTCGGTGCTGAATGTAGAACTGATAGACGACCGCGATTCTATTAAACGGGCCATCAAGCTGCCGGTATCCAATGGTATTACCTGGGGCGATTTTGCCCTGCCCGATAGCCTGCATGCCGGCAACTACCGCATCCGCGCCTATACCAATTATATGCGCAACGCCGGTAACGAATACTTTTTTGATAAAACGCTGGCCATTGGCAATGCGGTAAACAATAGCGTGTTTACCAAAGTGGCTTACCAGTACAGCACCCAAAACGGGCAACAAAAGGTAAGCGCCGCCATCACCTATACCGATCTGAACGGCACGCCTTACGCCAGTAAGGAGGTAAGCTACGAGGTACAACTGGATGCTAAAAACACCATCCGTGGCAAGGGAATTACCGATGCCGGCGGGGTGCTTAACATCAGCTTTACCAATCCGCAGCCCAATACACTGAACAGCGGCCGCATTGTTACTACCATTAAATACGCCGATAAAAAATCCGCCGCCCAAACCCTCCCGGTAAAGGCTTTAAGTAATAAGGTAGATGTGCAATTCTTCCCCGAGGGGGGCAGCCTGGTAAATGGGCTGCGTTGTAAGATAGGCTTTAAAGCTACCGGCGCCGATGGACTGGGTGTTGATGTAAAGGGCATTATAAAAGATAATGCCAATAACGATGTGGTACGCATGGGGGCATCGCATTTTGGCATGGGCTACCTGGTAATGGCGCCCGAAGCCGGCAAAAGCTACAAAGCCGTAGTTACCCTGCCCGATGGCAGCGAGACCACCGTAGCCCTGCCACAGGCAACCGACAAGGGATTTACCCTGAGTGTTGTTGGCAACGATCCCGACAACCTGATCATGAAGATCGGTGCCAGCCAGGATATTGTTGATAAGGGCGATGCCGAGATCAGTGTGGTGGCGCAGCAAAATGGCAAGGTTTATTTCGCGGCCAAAACAAAGATCACCAAGCCCAGTTTCGCAGCCACTATCCCTAAAAGTCGTTTTCCCAGCGGCATAGTGCAGTTTACGCTGTTCTCGGCCACCGGCGAACCGTTGAACGAGCGGGTGGTGTTTGTACAAAATAACGATCTGCTTAAACTGGCTGTGAGTACCGAAAAGCAAAGCTATGCCCCGCGCCAAAAAGTGAAGATAGATCTTAACGCGAAGGACGCCGCGGATAAGCCTATCATTGGCAGCTTCTCGGCAACGGTAATCGACGAAAGCAAAGTACCGGTAGATGAGAACAGCGAAACCACCATCCTTAGCAACCTGCTGCTCACATCCGATCTGAAGGGTTATATCGAAAAACCTAACTATTATTTTAACAACCCCACCGATGAAACCCGCGGCAACCTTGACGCGCTGATGCTGACCCAGGGCTACCGCCGCTTTGCATGGAAACAGATATTGAACGACGTTTTCCCACCGATGGCCTATCAGCCCGAAAAATCATTATCCATATCGGGTACCATTAAAACCAGCGGCGGCAAGCCGGTGGCTAAGGCTAAGGTGATGCTCTTCAGTACTTCGGGCGGATTTTTTATGCAGGATTCCATCGCTGACGATCAGGGGCGGTTCGCCTTTAAAAATTTGGTATTTAAGGATAGCGTGCGCTTTTTGGTGCAGGCCCGCACGCCAAAAGGTGGCAAGGATGTGGAGATCTTCCTGGATAATGTTGGCCCCCTGCCAGCCGGCAAAAACAAAAACGCGCCCGATATACAGGTGAGCGTAAGCAACGCTATGAGCGGCTACCTGCAAAACAGCAAAAGCCAGTATAACGAGCAGCTAAAATACGGCCTGGGCGACCATGTGACCGCCCTTAAAGAGGTGGTAATTACTGAAAAAAAGAAAACGGTGATGGAAAACTCCAACAACCTTAACGGTGGCGGCAATGCCGACCAGGTAATTAAAAGCGACGCGCTGAACAGTTGCCCAACACTGGAGATGTGTTTAACCGGTCGCGCCAACTTTGTTACTTTTCGCGATGGTATGGCCTATTCTACCCGTAGCCCCAACACCCCTATGCTCATCGTTCTGGACGGCATGACCATGTCTGAAGATTTTACACTGGATAATATAACCCCGCAGGATGTGGAGAGCGTAGAAGTTTTACGCACCATTGGTTACACAGCGATATACGGCAGTCGTGGCGGCGCCGGTGTACTGATCATCACCACCAAACGTGGCGGCAGCGATACCAATTATATCCGCTACGCGCCGGGGATCTCTACCTATGCGCCTAAAGGTTATTATGCCTCGCGGATATTTTATGCCCCTAAGTACGATGACCCTAAAACCAACGCCAGTGTAGCCGACCTGCGCACCACCATCTGCTGGAAACCCAACCTGGTAACCGACAAGGACGGCAAAACATCATTCGAGTTTTTTAATGCCGATGCCAAAGGCACCTACCGGGTAGTGGTTGAAGGCATTGATAATGATGGTAATTTGGGGAGGATGGTGTATAGGTATAAAGTGGAGTAGTTAAGGCGTCGCTGCCTTTTCCACCACGCCATTGCGAGGAACGAAGCAATCTCTACGTTAGTGGGTTAGTGTTTGTTTTGTTGGTTAGTGCACCATGAACGTCAGTCCGGCTCAATCGCCGCCGGGTGGGCTGTTACTTTTTCTTGATAAAAAGTAACCAAAAATCAAGACATCAAAAATGCTTCCTTGCCGCACAAAGCCTTTGCCCTGCAAAACAAGCAGAACCACAGGGCTGAACCTTGATGCCCCTGCTTCGCACCCACAGGCTTTCGCTTCAGGCACCAAGCTAATGCCCTTTCCCGCCACACAGCCCACCATGTTCTGCTCGTTTTCACCCGGAAGCTGTTTTGCTGTCGGGAAGTAAGGAAGAATGGGGGTAAATCCGGGCGGAGCTTTGCTCCGCCCGGATTTGCTTTTGAAGCCCTCCCCCTCGGGGAGGGTTTGGGAGGGGTCTACCGACAGCGGTTTGCTTCCGGCAAGATCAGGCAAAACGATGGTGGCCCTGCGGGCAGGGAAAGGGAAGCGGATTTGCCTGAAGCGTTGGCATAGCGGGTGTGCGAGCAGGGGCAAATTCTTGCGTACCGTGGTTTTGCCTGATGCGGGCAAAGGCCCTGTGCGGCAAAGGAAGCATTAGCGCTGTCTTGATTTTTGTTTCTTTTTATCAAGAAAAAGAAATAGGCCCCTGCGGCTATGAGCAGACTGACATTAATAACAACACTAATCGATCATAGTTGTACAGACCTAACATGCTTGGAGATTGCTTCGTACCCCGCAATTGACGGTTTGCGAATATTACCCGTAGCACTATAATAACTTTCCGATGCAATTCGTTATTTTTGATAAACTATGCGGTTACCCAAAAGTATTTTATTTATTCTGCTGATGCTTATGGCTGCCGGTTCACGCGCGGCTTCGCTGCTGCTGCCTATGGACGAGGCGCAGAAGGATCACCTGAAATCGTACGGTATAGCCTTCTGGACTTTGCAAAAGGGCGAGGAGGTTGACTGGCTGCTAAACTACCGCGGCGGCAGCTTTATGCTGAAGTATGATAAGCAGGTGGAAGACGAATGCAAGATCCGTGGTGTAAGCTACGAGGTAATTGCCGATGCCAAGGTAAACGAGATCATGACAGAAGTGAGCGATCCATCGGTAAATATGGATATCGTGAAGCTGGAAAAGGCCCCGCGCATGGCGGTATACGCCCCCAAAAGCATCCTGCCCTGGGACGATGCCGTTACCATGGTGCTAAAATATGCCGAGATCCCTTACGATTTGCTTTACGATGAAGAAGTGCTGCGCGGCGATCTGGGCAAATACGATTGGCTGCACCTGCACCACGAGGACTTTACCGGTCAGTACAGCAAATTTTTCAATGGCTTTCGTTTTCAGCAATGGTATATTGATGATGTGCGTAATAACGAGGCCGTAGCGCATAAACTGGGTTACCAAAAGGTATCAAAAATGAAACTGGATGTAGCCCGCCACATCCGCGATTTTTGTGGCAATGGAGGCTTCCTGTTCGCCATGTGTTCGGGTACGGATACGTTTGATATAGCCCTGGCCGCGGCCAATACCGATATTTGCGAGGGCATGTTTGATGGCGATGGCGCCGATCCCGACGCGCAATCCAAACTGGATTTTAGTGAAACCTTCGCTTTTCAGAATTTTACTGTAGATATGAACCCGATGTCTAACAGGTTCAGTAATATTGACGTAACCCGCTCGCGCCAGGTAGACCGCACCCGCGATTTCTTCACCCTGTTTGATTTTTCGGCCAAGTGGGATGTGGTGCCCAGCATGCTAACCCAAAACCACGATAAGGTGATCAAAGGTTTTATGGGCCTTACTACCGCCTTCAACAAAAGCCTCATCAAGCCTGGCGTTACCATTATGGGCGAAATGAAAACCGGCAACGAGGCCCGCTACATCCACGGCGAATACGGCAAAGGCCAGTGGACCTTTTACGGCGGCCACGACCCCGAAGATTACCAGCACCAGGTAGGCGACCCGCCAACCGACCTGAAATTGCACCCCAATTCACCAGGCTATCGCCTGATATTGAATAATGTACTTTTCCCGGCTGCTAAAAAGAAAAAGCAGAAGACCTGATTTTCCCAAACTGTCATTCTGAGTAATATAATCCCGGCGGCCTCTAATGGTTTTTATGACATGCCGATGAAAGCCCCCTCTAAATCTCCCCCAAAGGGGGAGACTTTGGAACCCTCTCCTCTGGAGAGGGTAGGGTGAGGCTTCAGCGGAAAAACAAACTATCATTCTGAGCGATAGCGAAGAATCCCCGATTTGGGCGACAATGGAAAGTTTGGGATGCTTCGCTATCGCTTAGCAATACGGGTAGAAGAGCCCCGAAATATTTTAAATAATAATTAAAAAAAATCGAAACCTTTTAAAAACAATTCTCGTAAAAGTACTCAGGAGCGTTTAATTATAATTGGTTAAGGCAGGTTTATTGAAAAATACCCTGCCTTTTTTATTTTACTGCTTTTGGTAGCGGCTCAGTTTTTCGAACAATGTTTTGGGGTCAAACGGCTTCAGCACGTAGTCGTTCATGCCGGCGCCACCAATCTGGTCCATCTGGCTGTTAAGCATCGATGCGGTAAGCGCGATGATAGGTAATTGCTGGTAATAAGCTTCGGGGATGGCCCTTACTACTTGTGTAGCTTCCAAACCGCCCATTATTGGCATGTGGATATCCATCAATACCACATCGTAGTTGCGGTTCTCTTTTATTTTATCTACGGCTTCCTGCCCGTTCTCGGCAAAATCGGCAGTAGCGCCCCATTTTTTTAGCACTTTATTAATAAGCAGGCGGTTTATCTGGTTATCGTCTACCACCAACGCATGTATTTTCAGTCCTTCTTCCACTTTATTTTTCTTGATTACTAAGTGATCAATAGTCTTTTTAAAAGATATCGTGAACCAAAACGTTGACCCCTGCCCTACAACACTATCCACATTTATCCTCGAATCGTGCAGTGTGACCAAACGTTTACTTATTGCCAAACCCAAACCTGTACCGCCATATTTGCGGGTAGTGTCTGCCTCGGCCTGTTTCCACAGCTCAAATATAGTGTTAATCTTCTCGGGTGCAATACCTATTCCAGTATCTGTTACGCCAAATCGTATCCTTATACTTTCAGATGACTGTTCTACCAGCTTCAAATCTATACTGATGCCGCCTTCATTGGTAAATTTAACGGCGTTGCTGGCCAGGTTAAGCAATATTTGCACCAGGCGCGCGCTATCGCCAACCACTTCTTCGGGGATGCCTTTATCTATGTGCTGCTTAACGTATATGCCTTTCTCAACCGCCTTAAACTGCATGGTTGCAACCACACCCTGCACAATTTCGCGCAGGTTGATGTTGGCCTTTTCCAGCTGAACGTTACCGGTTTCCATCTTGGTAAAGTCAAGCACATCGTTTATCAGCATCATCAGGTTATCGGCCGAGAATTTCAGCACGTTCAAATTTTCCTTCTGCGCGGCCAGGGCATTATCCTTTAGCAACAGGTGCGATATACCGATCACCGCGTTCAGCGGCGTACGTATCTCATGGCTCATTACCGATATGAACATCTCCTTGGCGCGGCCCAGTTGCAGGGCTTCCTCCTTGGCGGCTATCAGTTCCAGTTCGGCCTTCTTTTTGGCGGTAATGTCAATCAGTACCTCTATATATTTTTCAACCTGTCCGCTGGCGTTCACTATCACCGAGTTAATAACCGATAGCCACAGCGGCTGCCCGTCTTTACGGTATACCAACAGATCAACCTCAAACGATTGCTTATTTTTTGATAATTCACGGGTTTTCTCGATGATGCTTACATCGGTCAGTTCGCCTTTCAGCACATCGCCCAGGTGATAATCCTTTACATCCTTTAGTGTATAGCCGGTAATGCGTGTAAAGGCATCGTTCACCCATTCTACATGGCCAACAGCGTCGTTAATAACCACCCCGCTTACCGAGTTACTGGCCACCAGCGATAGTAGTTTTACCTGCTGTTCCTGCTGTTTCCGTTCAGTAATATCCACCATTACGCCAATCTGGCGTTCCAGTTGCCCGGCCTCGTTAAACAGCGGGCTGTTTGAAAGATACACCCAAATAGGGGTGCGGTCTTTTTTGTAGATCAGCATTTCCACCTCGTAAGGCTTATGCTGCCTGGTAAGTTCAATCGCTTTTTCAAATACACCCAGGTCGCTTTGTTCGCCTATCAGCATGCTGCCAAAGGCCTTGCCCTGCATTTCATTAAGTGTGTAGCCGGTAATGTTTTCAAAAGCCTCGTTCATCCAGGTAACTTTCGAATCCTTATCGCGCACCAGGAAGCCGCTTGGCGATTTACGTGCCGCGAATGAAAGGATATTCAGATCGTGTTCGGCATTTTTGCGGGCGGTGATGTCAATTAATATCTTGATGTATTTATCGATATTTCCCTCCTCATCCAGCACAACTGTACTGCCAAATGATATCCAAAGCGTTCTGCAATCCTTAGTTTGTATTTGCAGTTCTATTTCAAAGGATCTCTTTTCTTTCAGCAGGCCATTTATTTTGGCTAAGATTACGGGGTCGTCATAATCACCTCCTAACACCTGGCTTAATTCCAGTCCGTGCACTTCGCCAATTTCAAAACCGGTAATGGTAGTAAAGGCCCTGTTTATCCAAACCGCCTTGTTATTTTTATCCATAATGGCCACGCCATTATCTATCTTATTGGCTACCAGCGATAGTTGCTCCAGTTCGGCAAGTAGTTTCTTTTGATAGGTGATATCGCGGCCGCTGGTATACCATTTATTATCCTTCATACTTACCGACCAGCAGATCCAGCGTATTTCGCCGGCGCGGCTGGCAATTTCCGATTCGATCTCTGCCGATTTATATTTATCAGGCTGCTCTATTAAATTAACCAGTTTTTGCAGATCGATATGGCTGTTGAAGAAATGCCATACCGGCATCCCGATGGCCTCGTGCGGCTCGTAACCCAAAATGGGCGTAACCGCGTTATTGATCATCTCGATCTTGTTTTCAGCATCGATAATGCAATGGATATCCGGCGAATTATTGAACAGCTTAAAAAACTCTTCCTGTTTACGCACTGTGGCTTCCAACTCGCGCTTTTGCTTGCGCAGGGTAAGGTGCGATATAACTTCGGCGGCAAGTATTTGCAGCGCGTCGCGCTGTTCGCCGGTAAGGTTGCGGGGTACAAGGTCAACTACACACAGGGCGCCCAGGCGGTAGCCATTCTCGTCGATAAGGGGAGCGCCCGCATAAAAACGGACACCCTGCTCGCCGGTTACTGCTTTATGGTCATGAAACCGTTCGTCAACGGCAGCATCGGGCACCTCCATCACTACGCTGTCAAGGATGGTATAGTTACAAAAAGAATCGGTACGGGGCGAATTTTGATGCTCCATACCGATCCTTGATTTTATCCATTCGCGGTCGCCGTCTATCAGCGTTATCAACGCCACAGGGGTTTGGCAAATGTATGATGCCAGTCGTGTTATCGCGTCGTATTCCTTTTCCGGTGCACTATCCAGTATCTCGTACGATCTTAGTGCTTCAAGCCTTTGCTGCTCGTCTGCCGGAATAGGGGTATGCGCTGACACGTTGCTTTCTTATTTGTACAATGGGAATTTCTCGGTTAACGAGTGTACATGTTTACGTATTTTTTTTAAAGAATGTTCATCCTCAGGCGCATTAATTACACCATCAATCAGTTCAATGATCTTTTCCATTTCCTTTTCCTTCATCCCGCGGGTGGTTACCGCGGCGGTACCAATACGGATACCCGAGGTTACAAATGGTGATTTATCATCAAAAGGCACCATGTTTTTGTTCACGGTGATATCGGCCACGCCAAGTGCAGCCTCGGCAGCTTTACCGCTGATATTTTTATTGCGCAAGTCGATCAATATCAGGTGATTATCTGTACCGCCCGAAATAATATCGTAGCCGCGGGCAACCAGTTCGGTAGCCATGGCCTCGGCATTCTTTTTCACCTGAACAATATATTTCATATAGCCTTCGCTCAAGGCCTCGCCAAAGGCAACAGCCTTAGCAGCGATAATATGCTCCAGCGGGCCGCCTTGTGTACCCGGGAAAACCGCCATATCCAGCAGGTTCGACATCATCCTTACCTCACCTTTGGGTGTTTTTAAACCCCATGGGTTTTCAAAATCCTTACCCATCATGATCAGGCCGCCACGCGGGCCGCGCAGGGTTTTATGAGTAGTTGTAGTAACGATATGGCAATGTGGCAGCGGATCGGTCAATAAACCACGGGCAATTAAACCTGCGGGGTGCGAAATATCGGCCAGTACCAAAGCGCCAATTTCATCAGCCACGGCACGGATAAACTCGTAATCCCAATCGCGCGAGTAAGCCGAAGCACCGCAGATGATCATTTTTGGTTTCTCTGCCAAGGCAGTTGCTTTCAGTTGTTCGTAATCAATACGGCCGGTTTCTTTAACCACCCCGTAAAAGAACGGCTTGTACAGTTTGCCCGAAAAGTTTACCGGCGAGCCGTGGGTCAGGTGGCCGCCATGCGAAAGATCGAACCCTAATATTTTATCGCCCGGCTGCAAACAAGCCAGCATTACTGCCGCGTTGGCCTGCGCGCCGCTATGTGGCTGCACGTTCACCCACTCGGCATTGAACAGTTGTTTTGCACGGTCGATGGCAATTGTTTCAATTTCGTCAACAATCTGGCAACCGCCATAGTAGCGTTTGCCGGGCAGGCCCTCGGCATATTTATTGGTTGCTACCGAACCGGCGGCTTCCATCACCTGCCTGCTCACAAAATTTTCCGAAGCTATCAGTTCCAGGCCTTCTTCCTGCCTGTTCTGTTCTTCGTCTAACAATTCAAATATCAGTTTATCTCGTTTCATAGTCTATTAAAATCGTGGGCTAAGTTAGTAATTTAGAGATTAGTTAATTAGAGATTAGTTGATTAGGTTGAAAAATCCTCCTACTAATCTCCAATCACTAATCTCTATTCACCGCCGCGCGCGGCGCTATCCAAAAATTATTAAAGCCAAGGCCTATTTGTATATCTATCAGTTCTTGTTGAAGCATTTCAAGCACGGCTAAAAAGTTGTAAACAAAGTGCACCTTGTTTTCCGAACTGCGGGCTATCGATTTAAAATCAAGGCGCTTGTTAATTTGCAGCAGCTCGCTTATCGCTTTCTTCTGCTTTTCGATGGTGTAGGGGTACTGCACCACGGTATGCGTTACCGGTTCTACACGGGTAAGCCAGCGCTTGTTCAGGCGCTCGTAGGTGAGCATCAGTTTGTACAACGTTACGCTTGATAGTTCTTCGCCCGGCGTAACCACCTCTTCTACCTGCTCCAGGTCGTATTTGATGTTGCCGCGCTTTTCCTGCTTAAGGCGTTCATCTTCAAAGGGGCGCAGTTCATCGCACAGTACTTTTATTTTTTTGTACTCAACCAGTTTGCGTATCAGCTCTTCTTTCAGGTCAACCTCATTACCATCGGCATCGGCTTCGTAGCGGGGCAACAACATTTTGGCTTTGATGCGCATCAGGGTGGCGGCCACAAAAATAAACTCACTGGCTACCTCCATGTTCAGGATGGTCATCTGGTGGATATAGTCGAGGAAATCGTTGGTGATATTGGTGATGGAGATGTCGTGAATGTCCAGTTCGTCGCGCTCGATGAAAAAAAGCAGCAGATCGAATGGGCCCTCAAACTGGGGCAATTTAACTTCAAAACTATCCTGAGCGGTCATATAGAAAGTTCAAAAATAAGCTATTGAATTTAAATTGCTTATAAATAACGCAATTAACAATAATTAACCACTCTGGCGGTGGATTTTTCCATATAAATTCCATTACTTTGTAAGCTAATTATCCGACGTTAATTTCCATGCAGGTACCCGCAGGCAAACTTTTGCAAACAATAAATCAACCCTCTGATTTAAAGCGCTTTGGCGAAGAAGATCTGGAGCGCATATCGCAGGAGTTACGCCAGTATATTATTGATGTGGTATCGGTAAACGGCGGCCACTTTGCGGCCAGCCTGGGCGTGGTTGAATTAACCGTTGCCCTGCACTATGTTTTAAACACCCCTTACGATCAGTTAGTGTGGGACGTAGGCCACCAGGCCTATGGCCATAAAATATTAACCGGCCGCCGCGATGTTTTCCATACCAACCGTATGCATGGCGGCATCAGCGGGTTCCCCAAACGTTCGGAAAGCGAATATGATACCTTTGGCGTAGGCCATTCCTCTACTTCCATCTCGGCAGCATTAGGCATGGCCGTAGCATCGCAATATAAAGGCGAAACCGACCGTCAGCACGTGGCCGTTATCGGCGATGGATCGATGGGTGCCGGTATGGCTTTCGAGGCGCTGAACCACGCGGGTATCGAAAATTCGAACATCCTGGTGATCCTGAACGACAATAACATGTCGATAGATCCTAATGTGGGTGCCTTGAAAGAATATCTTGCAGATATCACTACTTCTAAGTCATATAACCGTTTCAGAGACGATATGGCTTACGTACTGGGCAAGCTATCATCTGTTGGCCCCGATGCGTTTAAAATCGCCAAGAAAATAGAGAAAAGCATTAAAGGTACCTTGCTTAAACAAAGCAATTTCTTCGAGGCTTTAAAATTCAGGTATTTTGGCCCGATTGATGGCCACGATGTAAAACATTTGGTGAAAGTGCTGCGCGATCTGCGAGATATCCCCGGCCCAAAGCTGCTGCACTGCGTTACCGTAAAAGGTAAAGGTTATGCGCTGGCCGAAAAAGATCAGACCAAATGGCACGCTCCGGGCTTGTTTGATAAGATAACCGGTGAGATCAAAAAAGCTACTTATGATAAACCCCAGCCCCCTAAATTCCAGGATGTGTTTGGGCATACTATTATTGAACTGGCCGAGCAAAATTCAAAAATAATGGGCATCACCCCGGCCATGCCGTCGGGTAGTTCGCTTAACCTGATGATGAAGGCGATGCCAAAGCGCGCTTTCGACGTAGGTATTGCCGAACAGCATGCCGTAACGTTCTCGGCCGGATTAGCAACACAGGGTTTAACCCCATTCTGTAATATCTACTCCAGCTTTATGCAGCGGGCTTACGACCAGGTGATACATGACGTAGCCATCCAAAAGCTTAACGTGGTATTTTGCCTCGACCGGGCCGGTTTAGCCGGTGCCGATGGTGGTACGCACCACGGCGCTTACGATCTGGCTTATATGCGCTGCATTCCTAATCTGGTGGTATCATCACCTATGAACGAGGAAGAATTGCGCAACCTGATGTATACTGCTCAATTGGATAATGCCGGTCCGTTTGTGATCCGTTACCCGAGGGGCAATGGCGTCATGGTCGATTGGAAACGCCCGTTCAAGGCTATCCCGGTTGGCAAGGGCCGCAAAATATGCGATGGCGAGGAAGTTGCTATACTAACAATTGGCGCCATTGGTAACGAAGCCACAAAGGCTTTGGCCCAGTTAAATGCCGATGGATTATATCCGGCCCATTACGACATGCGCTTTGTTAAACCGCTTGACCAGGCTTTACTGCACGAAGTATTTAAAAAGTACAGCAAGATCATCACCGTTGAAGATGGTTGCTTAGAAGGCGGCATGGGCAGCGCTATACTTGAGTTTATGGCCGATAATAATTACCAGGCACAGGTTACCCGCCTGGGTATCCCCGATATGGTGATCGAACACGGCGAACAACCCGAACTTTGGGCTGATTGCGGTTACGATGCCGCTGCTATTGTAAAGGCTGTAGAGGCTTTCGGCATGAAGGCTAACGCGCATATTATTGCATCGTAAATTATCAGGCTAAAAGGTAGCCGGACTTCTCTTACCCCACATCTTCATACAGATTCATCCTTCCCGTTTGATTTTCATTAGCCTGTAGTGATCTGTGTTTTGCTGTTTAGCAAAATGCGGTGCGTTATTAATTTTTTTATCACAAAAAAAGGCCCCGGTTTGATTAACAAACCGGGGCCTTATGTTATTTACCTTAATTTCAAATACTATGGTAGTGTATTACACAAAGATTGAATATCAAGTTTATTTTGTGTAGGCACTTTAGTACCGTTGAAAGAGCCTCCTACTGTTTGGTTAGCCGAAGTATTTTCGCTGATGTTATGATTAATTACCTCTTTAACACTTTGATTCAAAGAAGCTTTAAAGTCATAGTTTTGGGTAGCCAACAACTGCTGGGTAATTAAGTGCCCGCCTTGTACCTGGCCTAATATCTGGTAGCTGGTAACAGGTGCACCTGTTGGTTTGTACAGCAGGTAAAAATCAGGAGGTGTGAATATGCCTACTTTAGAGCTTCCGGCACCAGCGCAATCAAGTTGCAGGAACAAATCGGTTATAGGACCAAGAGGAGGAGAAGCCAGCGTTACAGTAAGACTAGTAGTGCCGGGTGCAACAGTTGCGGTTGCTAAAATTGTACCCGTAGAACTAAGGAATGTAAGCGAGATGCTATTAGTAGCTGTTGGAGTGGGTATCTGTCCATCAATGTTTACTGTCAGGTTAGTCAAATCAATTGAAGCTGTTTGATCATAAATATTGTAAGCCGGACCATTAGTAACCGCCGCGATAACGCGAATGTTCGCCACTACATCTGTAGTAAGCCATGATGCTATGAACGATAACGTAAGTCTGTTTAAAGCTACTTGCAAAGCACCTATCGAGAATACAGTTAAGTGGCTTGTAGTAAACGTAACTGTTGGAGCAGCAGCTGTACCGCCTACAGTAACATTTGTTTCAAATTGCCATTGGCCTGTACCGGTATCGTAGCTGTAAAGGCCCATTGTTTGGCCCGGAGCAATAAGGGTACCGGTGCTTGGGTTTTTATATGCCGGGTCAAGCGTCATGGTAATGTTGATCGGTGAACTGAATTTCTTGATCTCTGTACCATTAACAGTCATGGTAACGTTTGCAAAACCTGCAGGCATAAATACACCCGAAGATGATGTACCACCAGAGATATTAGCCGCTGCTAATGAGCCGCCCGGGAACAGGTTAACAGCAGTTTGCTGTGAGGTATTAAAGTTATTTACATTCAAAGCCACACTATTTCCTGCAACGGTATTACCGGCAGCATCCTGTAACTTGGTACCCGCTGGTATAGTAACCGACGTAGCTTCCGGACCGCCTGAAGGTGTTGTAGCAATAGTAATGGGCGCTGTTACGGTACCTGCAGCAACTGTGTTAGAAGTAGTAGTTGTTGTAGCAACACCAGCGGTAGGCACAACCAGGTTAAGGATATTGGCTTTAATTACCTGGTTAGGTTGCGACGTACTGATTGTTACCGGAATAGTTAATGGCAGGTAACCTGCACCTGTAACAACCAGGTTAAATTTTAAAGGGCTTGTAGCAGTAGGTTCCATTTTAGGGTGTACTGCAATCGAGATAATACCAGCAGGAGCCGATAGTGCTTTACGTCCGTCAATACCATATATAGCAGCAGCATTGGCACCAGTCAGCGCTACAGAAAGGCCATTAGGTACGTTGCCGCTTGGGTCAACAATTTGCACTAATGCTGTATAATGGAATAAATTTGATGTATTTACGTTGATGTTGATACCATCCGTCGGCTTTTTACATCTAACCGCTACTACCGAAACTAACGTAAGCAACGCTATTGCCGGCAGGAAATAATATTTTGTTATAAATCTTTTCATCACTGTTCGTTATTTGATTTTGAAATTGAAGTTTACCTGGAAAACCGGCATAAATTGGTATGATTTTAAGTTGCTTTGTAGCTTAGGGCCGTTTTGGTCGTTATCAACCAAAAAGTTGGTACCTACAATTGAAGCAGAAGGGTTTGATATATAGTAAGTACCCATTTCAAAACCAATCATAAAATTGTTGAATACAGGGATGTTATCCAAACCTAAACCACCGTAAGGAGCAAAATGGCTCCATTTAGCAGTAGCGGTTACTACACCGATATCTTCCTTTGGCAGTTCTATATCACCGTAGAAATAAGAATCAGCCAGCGAGATGTTAGCGGTTCCTTCCGAACGGATGAAGTATGCACCACCTGCGGTTAGTTTAAAATTACCCGAAAGCGGATTGCTTCCAGAGAACTTGAACGGACGCCAGTCTGCCAGCAGGTGCACGTTTGAAAAACGCGGCTGCAGGTTTATAGTGGTACGATTAGAACCTAAATACTGAGTAGATGTAATGCTGTTAATAGGGATGATAGAAGCGCCTAAACGAACATCCAGGCGTTCAACCACATTCATTTTCCCTTCAATACCAACACCTTGAGTACCCACGTTAAAACCTAAGGTAGCTTTTGGTGACTGATATTGCGCAAATGCGCACGTGCTGGTCCCCCAGAGTGCAGTTGCAATAATTGCAATTTTAAATAGTAACTTTTTTTTCATGGTAAGAGCGATTAAATTATAATATTATTAGTAATAAAAGTCGAAATCAGGGCTTTTTTACAAATATAAGCCAATAATCAGATTATTGAAAATAAAATAAGAAAAATAGCATCATTTAAAAACCGACAGCAAAAAGATTAAATTATTTAACAAATATTCAATAAAGCTTTGCTATTATTAAACAAAACGCAAAAACGATTTTATTTAAGAAAATTTGGAATGCCTTAGTAATTAGATATTTACAAAATCCAATAATGGCCACAACCTATGGTTCTAAAACCTGACATTCTTACGCTTTACATGCAAATTAAATAATTTCCAAGCTAATAAAAAGGGGTTAAAAAACGGTATCGCAACCGTTAATTAACGTCACTTTTCACCACCATTGCGCGAAAAATATTATTCTTTTACGAGAACGGATCTATTATTTTATTTAATAAACCTGCGGCGAAGTTAACCGCTCCCTGTCAAGAAATCGCTTTCGGGATATTATTTTTTGGTTAAATAATAAGAAAGGGTACTCTGATACAGCTACAGCGACTTGGGTAATCCCGGTTACCATTATCAAAAAAAGCAACTAAGCAGATGCTATTCTTACCACTGTTTGCCCGGGCATTAAGGCGCCGGAATTTAAATTTAACAATGTGGCCAGATCCTGGTCCGAATCGATAACTACGGCCTTCTCATATTTATCGCGGCCGCTAAACTCTATCTCGATACCTAAAGCGGCAAAAGTAATTTTGATGAGTTCGCGCACGTTCAAATCGCTGTCATCTATCATATCAGCGGCCCCGGTATATCTTAGTGTATGGAATAACTCTGCGATCAGTTCATTTGCTTGCAGAGCGGAGACAGGGGCAGACAGATCGGGCACAAAAAGTTTTTCCTGTACGCCCAATACTACATTGGCAATACCAGCAATTATGTCCCTTAAATTGTTATCGGCCTTTGGCTCCATCTGTAAGTTCTCTTCGTTAGATCCCGGCAACCTGCTCTTCCAGTTCTTTATACCATTCGGCGCCATACTTGCGTATCAGCGGATCTTTTAAAAATTGATGTACGCTCACTTTCAGTTCTTTACCAAAGCTACAGGCCGGGCTACAGATACTCCAACGATCGTAGTTCAGTACGTCAAATTCGGGGTAATGAGTAATGCGGATGGGATACAGGTGGCAGGAAATGGGTTTTTTCCAGTTGATATCGCCAGCCTCGTAAGCCTTTTCTATGGCGCATTTGGTAATCCCGTTTTCCCAGGTTACATAGGCGCATTCTTTATTGGTATCAACACAGGGTGTAGTGTAATCGCCTTCAAAATCTGTTACATGGGTACCCTCGCGCTCTACGGTGGCTATACCCTTTTCCGTCATGTAGGGTTTTACCTTAGGATAAATTTCTTTTAAAATACCCAGTTCATCATGGTTCAGCGGCGCGCCCGAATCGCCTTCCAGGCAGCAGATACCTTTGCAGCGGTTAAGGTTACAAACAAAGTTCTCGGTTATTACATCTTCATGCACCAGCACATTACCTACTTCTATCATGCTATTTACTGATGGGGTTTAATGGGTATTTCAAATTTTTGGCGTCGGTTATTTCCATGGTCAGGCTACCCACAATCACTTCCACATGCGCTTTAATAGGTATGCGGTTAGCATCATCGGTAACCCAAAGGTACAACTTGCTGTTTTTACGAAAAATGCGGCCGGGGATAATTGTTGGGTTAAACTTCAGGCAGTTGAATGTGCCCAGGTCGCATTTCACCTTTTCCTTCCCCACGTAGGTAATTGTGAGGGTTTGAACGCTGTCTTCTAAAAAATACCGCAGTTCAAACTTCTCGCCAATCTTCATTTTTGTAACATCAAGGCAACGGGCAAAATAATAGGCTGATGGAAAATCGAACACCTGCCCCTTAAACGGGTAAGTGCCTTTATCAGCCTTGATCTTTCCTTCTTTATGATCAAATGTTACCTTATCGGTATGGTTCCAGCTGCCCTCGTGGCGGTTTTCGGTATACAGAAAAGGCAGCAGTGTATTTTTATCGATAAAACTTTCGTAGCGGTTGCGCACTTTATAAAACACATCGAAAGTGCCGGCCGTATTGCCATCGGCAATAATATGGTAAGCGGGCCTTCCTTCAAACTTCACATCCGACTCCTCTACTTTCAGATGCGCCTCGGCAGCGGTGAAGAAACCGTATTTCAGTTTATAGCTTAACTGCTCGCCGGCCTTAAAGGCCACATCGGTGTTTTTAGTGAGTTCCTGGGCGAAGGCGCAGTTAAGGGCAAGTAAAAATAATGCGGTCAGCTTTAGCTTCATTCGGGTGTTTAATCTTTACGTTTATAAATAGGCACGGTTGAACATGGTTCGCCAAACATCAAACTCTTTACTATTGGGGTTAACCTTTTGGTCAACTCCACATAGGCCGATGTTGGCACCTCTATATCACCGCATCCCTTTATAACTACTCTTTGGTCGCGATATTGTTCAAGATCAACGCCGGCCATCGCTTTTTCAAATAAAACGGTCTCCAATACCGCCGCATCCCCAAATACAATTTCGCGGGCGTAAGGAGCCATCCGGTTAGCCAACAACATGTAAGCCCATGCCGGTACAATGGCGTCGGCTGTGCAGGTTATAGCTATGTTTTTGCCGGTATATTGCGCCCAGTCATGCCCTTTCACAAATTCGCGAAAATCCTTTTCCTTCAGGATCAGGCCATGAAACAGGTTATCGGTGATATCATACACCAATCTTTCGCCGGGCGGATAAAAAGCGGCGGGGTCAAGCGTAACCAAGCCACTCAGCGCAACTTTATTAATTATATTTTCCTGGATATCCATATCAGTAAGCAAAAAAAATCCGGGAGAGGCAAAAACCAATCCCGGATGCAAATTTACTTTAATTTAATGTTATAAGAACTTGGCGCGGTAATCTTTTACATTCGCCTTATCTTTCAACGCGTCAAACACCTGGCCATCGGTACGTTGCAGCATCATCTGGCTTAACTGCATTTGCTGTTTCTGCTGTGCAGCCTTGTCAAACGTTCCTGATGTTACAAAATTATCCGATTGTACCACATAAACACCGTGCGAACCCTGTACAGGTTTTGATAGCTTGTGCAACGGCAGGCCGAAAACTGTACCAACCACTTTATATTCAGCAGCTAAACCAGGGATAACCGGATTGGCGAAAACGATATTTTGTACCGGAACAACAGGTGTACCGGCTTTTTGCGCAACAGCATCGATAGATGAAGCGCCGCTCATGGCAGCTTCAAACTTAGCGGCCAGTTGCTTGCCTTTAGCAATTTGGCGAACTTCCGGCTCTATCTGTTTTTTAACAGCATCCAGCGATAGTGTACCTTCTGGCTTGATCTCGGTTAAACGCGGGATCACATATTGGTTACCTACGGTAAACACCTGGTCGGTAAAGTCGCCTTTATCGGCCTTGAAAGCCCAGCGTACAATTTCACGGGCATTATCTAAACCAGGCAATGCGCTTGCAATACCATTAACGTCGTCGGCTTTTTTAATAGCCAGGCCTTGTTTTTGGCTTTCGATAGTGAAGTTATCTTTATTTAACGAAGCTAAAAACGCCTGCGCTTTAGCATAAGCGGCAGATTGTGTTTTGTTGCTGGCTTCAAGCGGCTTATCAACAATGGCAACCTTTACCACTTTAGATGAACCTTTTTGATCTTCGATACGCAGGATGTGTACACCAAACTGAGTAGTTACAATCTTGATATCTCCTTTTTTACCTTCAAAGGCTGCATCATCAAATTCCTTAACCATTGCGCCGCGGCCAAATGTACCCAGGTCGCCGCCTTTATCGGCAGAACCCTTATCGGTTGAGAATTGCTTGGCCAGATCGGCAAATGATTTACCGCCAGCAAGTAATTTCTTAATAGAATCGGCCTTGGCTTTAGCTTTATCAACACCGCCTTCGGTTGCAGGATTTAACAGGATGTGGCTTGCTTTAACCGAATCGGGACCAACGCGGCTATCGATAAGTTTAGCCACTTTATAGCTGCCATTACTGAAATAAGGACCATAAACCGTACCCTTAGCGGCGCTGAACATCACAGAATCAAGCTTTGGTTCAAGCTGGCCTTTGTGTTGAAAAACAATTGGTGCTTTGGTATCCGCATTCAGTTGAACAAAAAGCGAGTCGTTAGTAGCGGTTTTAAAATCGGCCGCCAGTTTGTCTATTTCAGTTTTAACGGCTGCGGTATCTTCTTTTGATGGCGCCGCGTTAAAGGCTACATATTCAAAGCTGCGCAGCTCTTGTGTGTTTTTAAACTGTGCTTTGTGCTCGTTATAGTAGCTGCTGTAATCGTCGTCGGTCAGGGTTACCTTTGCATCGGGTAACGAAGCATAATCCAGCTGGGCGTATTTAAAGTTAACCAGTTTGTTTTTTGCTTCGTAATCGTCTTTAGCGTCAAGCGAGTTGATGTATAAACCGGTGCGTACCAGCGCCAGGTATTTCTCGGCCTTTTTCGATTCGATCATCTGGCTTACAAATTCCTTCCACTGAACCTTCATCGGGTCATCTTCCTTAGCAGCGCCTACGTTAGTCAGGAACATGTTAAGGCGTTGCTTGTCAATCTGACCGGTTTTAGGATCGCCAAATGCCTGTATAATTTGCTGGTTAGGGTTGTTACCGCTGATCATCGAGCGGGTTTCGTCGGTACTAACTACCAAACCTAATTTTTCAATTTCCTTTTTCAGGATAATTTCGCTGATAAACTGGTTCCAGGTGGTTTCCTGTATATAGCCGGTAATTTGCGGCGTAGGGCTTTGGCCCGATTGCGATAAGAAGTTTTTAGTGTTCTGATCAACTTTTTTCGAGAATTGGTCGTAAGGCACCTTTTCGCCCGATACTTCACCAATTTCATTACGCGAGTCGCGCATGAATGAGCTGCCCGACCTGGCTACTTCGCCAATAATAAAAGCCGTCAGCGCTACACCAATCACTATTGCGAGGATCTTTCCCATCTTCTCCCGCAAATAATTCATTATACCCATATAGTCTTAAAAAAATATTAACTCATTTAAAAAGAGGGCGCAAGATACAACTTTTAGTAAAATTACGTAATACAAATTTTGAGATTAAAAAAGCTGAGTTTTATTGGCCCAGATCGCGGTTGATGGTAAAAATACCGGTTTGATTTGTTACATCGTAGTGGTCAAATCTTCCGTTAGTTACTAAACTGGTGCCATGCCCTATATCGCCGTTGGCTCTTTTTATTTCAAACGGCTTATTTGTAGTTATTTTATCGGTACCATTATCCCAGTTCAATTCTTCCGACGTAAAAACATCGCCTTTGATGCTGGTGATCACTACGTGTTTGCGCAAATTGAACAGCTTGCGCAGCGGGTAAAAATAAGCGGTATCCGCCACTACCCTACCCGTCTCCTTCTGGTGTTCATCAAAAAAAATAATGGTTACCCCTTTAGGCATCAGCTTATATTCTTCTTTAATATCTTTGCTTGGGGCATACTCCAGCATCAGGGGGGCAAGCGCGCGCGCCTTAACTTTGGCCGAATCGCTGTAGATGGCATCTACGCCGCGGGTGGTATCTGCAGGGCTATTTACTTCGCGGTTAGATATTTCGCGAATTTTTTTCAAGTCGTTACTGCAGGCGCTAAAAAGCAAGGGGCACACCACAGCCGTTAATAGTACACACAGCCAATGGTTTGCCCCTTCCTGCATATCGTTTAAAAAATTAATCGAACTTGTATTTCTGGAACCACTTATCGTTAAGCGTGAAGCTTAAGTGCAGGTTAAAATAGGTTTCCCTGATCAGCCCGTTGCTCATGGTACCACGACGGCCCAGATCGCCGGCTATGTTTACCTTATAAAAGCTGCTGCCGTTAGCGGCAAGTGGTAAACCCAAACCAAAGGTTACCCCCATTTGCTTAATATCCTGATTATTGATGGTAACGTAAGTTTTTTCGAAATGCGCGCCGAAACGGTAATCAACCAAAGCCCAATAGCTGTGCAGCGAGTTTGAGTTAGGATTAAACTGACCGCCAATGTTAAAACTTTGGCTGTTTTGCAAACCCTGGTTTACGCCGTTGATGCTTAGTTTAGACCAATTGCCCATGCTGTAATCGGCGCCTACCAAAAACTTACGGTCTAACTGGTACGATACCCCAAAATGATGAATCATTGGCAGCTGAATTTTACCATTAGGCGTTTTACGGTTTACGGTAGTATCCCTGGCCACATCCTCATCGCCGGTGCTTGCATCAATCTGGTACTGGCTTACCAGGAAGGTGCTTTCGGTATTTAATTTTGTAGACGCCGAACCCGAGTAGCCAAACACCAGGTGCCTGTCCTCGGCTAAAGTAACGGTGTACTGCGCGCCGAAATCGTAATTTAAACCACCGATGGAATTGCTGATCTCCTGGCGGGAGTTAAACACGCCGTAAAGCTGCGGATACTCGGTTGAGCTGTATTGTTTTAGTTTACCAAATATGTACGATGCATTGGCGCCGATAGTAAGCGCTTTGGTAACATTTATACCATAACCCAGGTAAAATTTAGATAAGCCACCCTCGCCGCTGTAAACATTATTGGTAAGGTTGGTATCGGCAGGCGATGATGTGCCATAGCCGCGGTTTAGCGTTTGTTTGTATTTGTAGCCCAGTTCGCTGTAAGGCATCAGGCCAAAGCTTAAAGCCGAATGCTGTGTTACCGGCATAGCAAAAGTAACGTGGCTAAACCTGAAGTTTGAACTGGTTTGATTAGGTACGCCCGATTTACTGAACGAAACGAAATTGCTGTACAAACCCGCGTCGATAGCGGTAAAGCGGATATTTGCGTACGATGACGGATTTAACGGGTTGATGTTGTTGTAACCGTTGATATTGTTGGTGGCTGTACCTATGCCGCCCATGGCCACGTTTTGCGGCAGTAAAATAGGATCGATAAGGCCTAAACCATATTTTGAATAAGGGGAACTGGTGGTAGCGGTTGATTGCGCCATTGCCGGAACGATGGCAACCGACAGTAAGAAAACAGTTAAAGCCCTGAAGTATCTAATCATTATGCTGTTGTATAGCTGCGTTTAATCCTTTTAAAACCAAATAAGGTTCATTTTTTATATAGGGGGCAAAGATGCTATTTTTTAAGAGTGTATCAAAAAAAATCCCGTCGCCCCCGGTTAGTATCATATTCATAGCCGGGCTGTTAGCCGCGTAGCTTTGTATAAAGCCTGTAATCTCGTATATCAGTCCGTTTTGCACGCCCGACCGCATGGCGGTTTCGGTATCGTAACCAAACGGACTGTCAAAATTTTCGTCCGCATTTACTAACGGTAATGCCGACGTATAATTGTGCATGGCCTTAAACCGCATTTGCAATCCCGGCGATATGCTGCCGCCGTAGTAGTTACCGTAGGCATCCACATAATCGTAGGTGATGCAGGTACCGGCGTCTATCACCAAATTTGCTGCATCGGGGTAAAGGCATCGCGCCCCCATAACCGCCACCAGGCGATCTATCCCCAGCGTTTGCGGCGTGCGATAGTGATTGTTAATGCCAACCGCCATATCCCGGGTAAAATTTACCGTTGGGACCCGCGTCGATAACTCATCCTGCCAGTTAGCCTTATCTTTTTTTACCGACGAAATGATAGCCTTGCCGATATCGCGACCAGCAATCAATTCGTTGAATTGTTTTAGATCAGGCTTTTGGTAGTACTCAACTTTCAGCAGTTCATTCCCCTCAAAAACCGCGGCCTTGGTATAGCTATTGCCGATATCGATAACCAGCGAAGCCATTGTTTAGGCTTTAACCAGCGATAATATCGATTCGAAAATGGCCAGTCCGTCCTGGTTACCTACCAATGTATCTGCAGCACGCTCAGGGTGTGGCATTAAACCAAACACGTTACGGCTGATATTGGTAACACCCGCGATATTTTCCAGCGAACCGTTAGGATTAGCATCGGCATTGATATTACCAAACTCGTCGCAGTAACGGAACATCACCTGGTCGTTATCGTTAATGGACTTCAGCACATCGGCATCGGCAAAATAGTTACCCTCGCCATGGGCGATAGGTATTTTATAGGCCTCGTTTTGATTCAGCTGAGCGGTCAGTAATGATTGCGTGGTTTGCGGTTTCAAATAAATGTTACGGCAAATAAATTTACGGTGATGGTTGTGCAGCAACGCGCCCGGTAACAGGCCGGCCTCGGTCAATATCTGGAAGCCATTGCAGATGCCCATTACATAACCACCCCTGTTTGCAAACTGGATCACCTCCTGCATTATCGGCGAGAAGCGGGCAATAGCGCCCGAACGCAGATAGTCGCCAAAAGAGAAGCCGCCGGGCAGGATCACAAAGTCAACACCCTGCAAATCATGGTCTTTATGCCACAGGGGAACCACCTGCTGGCCCATTATTTTTTCTAAAACATAAATAATGTCCGCATCGCAATTGGACCCCGGGAATGTAATTACGCCAAATTTCATGCTACAAAACTAACATAACGCGGGCAACATGAACGAATGTAAAAGTTAAAAATTGTTAAAACTGGAAGTAAATGATGCCAACCAATAGTAAAAAGTACAGGCTCTCGTATATCCAGCGGGTGGTTGCATGCAGAAAATAATAAGCAAAAAACACCGATATGGGCACAGCGCACAGCAAAAAATGGTTCAGCCGGAAATCGGCCTTGATATAAAACGCCAGGCCCGCTACAATAAAAATGCTGAAGAACATTTGGAACGATTTACGCACCAGGATAAAGCTTTTAAAGAAATTGGCCCGCAACCGAAACAGACAGAGCACCAAAATAACGGCCACCGGTATCAGCAGCAGATAGTTTTTATAATTGAATATATGGATACTGTTAGGAAACTTTGAGCCCAGCGGCACCCAGATCTGGTAAAAGCTGTGGATCCTGTCGGTAAGATAATAAAACACGGCCAGGAAGAAGAATACGGTAACATACCCCATAATGGCGGCTACCCAATCGCGCCAGTCGAACGGGCGGAAGATAAGCAGGGCTATCCAGATCACCAAAAACAGGTAGATATAAGGCAGGTAAAAAATACTGCCCAGCGCCACGATCATCCCCAGATCGTAAGTGGTTGATTTTACATCGCCACCTTTGTAAAAGCTCAGCAGTTTAAACACCATCCATATCACCAAAAAATTGCAGATAAGCGGCGGGCTGACTGTTAAAAAAGGCGTAAACAAACCCGATACCGTAACATACATCAGCGCCGGTAAAAATGATGGTTTGCTGATGAGGTTATAGTGGTTGACCACATAATTAAGTAAGATAGCCTGTGCCAATACCAGTATGCCCGCCAGCAGCATATTAAGTGGCAGGCTTATCATATCTACATAATTTAATGGCAGCAGCGAACGGGCGAACGACTCGACCAGTGTTAGCTCTACCTGTGCCGGGCCGGTATACAAATAGCATATACGGGTAAGCACCAGCATAATTACCAGCCACAAAACATTAATGGGATTAAAATTCCTGAATACCGAGATCATTTCGCGCTGCAATATTACGCAAAAAACAGGCTGAAAGGGAAAAGGTTAAAGGCGAAAGGTTTTAAAAAAGCACGGTGCGCCTGATGTGCAATATCATTATTTAGACCAGGCACAGCCCATCGGGGTGAAATGTTGGTAGAAAAATATACAATTAACCACTGCCGTGCCATAGGTACGGAATAAAATATAGCGTACCTATGGCACGCTATGATAGATACACCATTTATGCTACCGATATTGTGCTCCTGCCGGAGCACAAGCTTTACAGCAAAAAGATCAATTTTATCCCTGAGTGCCGGAGGTACTCAATAATTGGCGTTAAGCATCTAACGGGCTGACAGGATTTTGATTATTTGCTATAAAGCTTACACAGCAAGATTATTAGCAGTTGAAGCGTTTTAAATAATTAAAATTTGTATGTAACTAATTTTTTAGTTTATATTTACATTAATTGAGATAACCATCCATTAAAACCTAATACCATGACCAAAAAAATTATTATTGCCGGTATACTGGCTACAGGCTGCCTGCTGATACGCCAAACTGCCAAAAGCCAGGTGCTGCAACCAGATGAACTGATAGCCATTCACCACACGCTGGATAGTGGGGTCATAACAACAAAGCTCGATACCAAAGGCTACAAAACGGCTTACGGCTGGGATTTGAAAGGCCGCGAAAAAGTAAATAACTGGATCTTCCAGACCCAACCCGGGGAAACTGCCGACCTTACCGTACGCAAAGTAACCGACCCGGCAGGCAAAATTAAAACCTTGTACTGGATAAGTAACAGCTACCAATACAAGGAGTTTATGGGCAGCCTTAGCAAATCTAAGTTTCGTTATGATGGCATCCGGATCATCGACGATTTTAGCTATTCGGTATTCAAACGCGGTAACGAAAGCCTTTTGGCCTTGCAGTTACAGGGTGCGGATAAAAAAATGTATTACGAGATCAGGTTAGATTAACCCCTATTCCTCAATAAACTTCTGATCGATCAGTTTAGTATTCTTCGCACCCAACTTGCGCAGCACCTCTACCCTGCCGATCAGGTTGCCGTTTCCGGCCGATAATTTGTTAAAAGCATCCTGGTAGGCATCGCGCGAGCGGTCTATATTGTCGCCTATCTTTTTCAGGTCGGCTATAAAGCCCACAAACTTATCGTAAAGGGCGCCGGCTTTGGTAGCAATATCGATGGCGTTGCGGGTCTGCTGCTCCTGTTTCCAGATAGAGGCTACCGTTTTTAGCGTAGCCAGCAGGGTAGACGGTGTTACCACCACCACCTTTTTGTTCCAGGCGAACTCAAACAGTTCGGCTTCGCGCTGTACGGCAATGGCGAACGACGATTCTATAGGCACAAACAGCAGCACAAAATCAGGCGAGTTGATGCCGTATAGGTCCTGGTAGTTTTTGCCGCCCAGCCCGTTAATATGCGATTTAATGGAGATGATGTGCTGTTTAAGGAAAGTCTCGCGGTCCTCGTCGGTATCGCAATTCACCAGTCGCTCGTAAGCCAGCAACGATACTTTCGAATCGATAACGATATGCTTATTATCGGGCAGGTTGATGATCACATCGGGCTGGAAACGGTTGCCATCCTCATCGGCCAGGCCCAGGCCTTTGCCTTGCTTGGTGTAGCTTTCGCCCTCTAAAAGTCCCGATGCTTCCAGCAGGCGGTCCAGGATCACCTCGCCCCAGTTGCCTTGTTTTTTGGTATCTGCTTTTAACGCGCGGGTTAGGTTGCCAGCCTCTTCGCTGATCTGGCGGTTAAGTTCCATCAATTTAGAGATCTCGCCTTTCAGCACGTTGCGTTCGTCCGATTCGGCTTTGTAAACCTTCTCTACCTTTTCTTCAAATAGCTTGATATTCTCTTTCAACGGGTTCAGCAATAGGTCCAGGCTGTTGCGGTTGGTCTCGGTAAACTTTTGCGACTTTTCTTCCAGCAGTTTATTGGCTACGTTCTCAAATTCCAGTTTGAATTTTTGCTGTATCTCCTGCATGTACAGTTCCTGTTCGGCCAGGCGTTCGCGCTGGGCTTTAAAGGCCTCTTCGGCCTTGGTCATTCGGCTTTTTTCGGCCAGCAGTTCCTGGTTCAGGTCGCGCACTATGGCTTCGTAGCGCAGGCGTTCCTCGTGCAGATTGCGGTCGGCTTTATCGCGCTCGATGGCAAGGCCGCTGGCGCGTTCCTCGGCTTTGGCCAGGCTGATGCGCAGTTGTTCGGCGTCGGTACGTAAACGTTGCAGTTCATCGGCCGAGACAGCATCCAATGCCTTTGGCTTTTTGAGGAAAAGTATGACCGCTATCAGCAGGATAAATATCGCCGCACCTAAAATTATCGCATTCATTTTGATAAAAATATTAGCAAAGATAGTGGAAAATATGCAGATGTGCGGATGTGCAAATATGCAGATGAAGAAACTTGCAGGAGTGTTTGGCTAAAGCCAATTGTTAACCTAACTTATCCGTCCCATAAATGGGACGGCAATGAATTTGATATATACAGTTCATTGCCGTTGGTTTTAACCAACGATATACGGAGGCTGAGGAATGGCTTTAGCCAAATTATCTTTAGTATGGTTTGCTGCCGCAGGCTTAGCGTAGCGTAACCTGTGGTTATCATCGCCGGAAGTTTATAAACTTCCGGCAAACCGAGGCACAAGTTAACCCATTACACAGCCAGCCGCTTAAACTTGCGCCAGCGATGTGATCAAACCCCTCCCTGCCAACGCACGGACACCCGCACCGCTCCCCAGGGAGGGAACTAATGCGTTGTCTTCGGCAATGCGGGCATTATTTCATCTGCACATATGCATATCCGCACATTTGCACATTCAAAAACCTACTCCGCTTTTTCCACTCTTAACCCCACATCGCTCACCTCGTGCAGGGGGTTATCGCGCATATTTTGCTCTATCACAAAACGGTAAGTACCCTTAGCCGGGAATTTAAAATGCCCCTCAAACGGGATCTGGTAGCTGTATAAATTGCCTGAACCGCTGCCCAGCCACTCGCCGGTTTGTGCGGCCAGCTTCAGTTCGTAGCGCATTACATGGGGTTTTTTATCCGGACCGGTGGTATGCAGCAGCACAAACATGTTGGCGTACTTATAATCGCCGGTAACACGCAGGTTGAAGTACAGGTTGTAGGGTACCGAGTTATCGGTTATCGGCACATTGTACACCACGTTGTTTACATACCCCCAGTTGTGGTTGGCGATCATGGTGTTCTGATCAAATACCGCTTTGGGGTCGCTGCAACCTGTTAGCAGAGTTGCAACCCATAAAAACATTAAGATGCAAATAATATTACGCGCCTGCTTCATTGCTGTTGGCATTGCCGTTATTGTTGTTACGGTTTTTATTGCGGTTCTTGTTGCGTCGTTTATTGTTGCTGTTTCTTTCAGGCGCATTCGGATCGCGGGGCTGCTGGGCCTGCTGTGCACCCTCTGCCAGCGGAGCCGCGCCCTCTGCCTTTGGTTGCTGTGGGTTTGGTTGCCTTGGCTGCTGTCCCTGTGGACGGTTCTGCTGCTGACGAGGCTGTTGATTACCCCCCTGCTGGTTACCGCCACCTTGTTGCTGTGGCTGCCCGCCCCTGTTTTGCTGCGGCTGCTGACCACCCTGCCTTTGCTGATTTTGCTGCTTAGGCTGCTGGTTCTGCTGGCGGGCTTGTTGATCACCGCGTTGCTGATTGCCACCACTTTGTTGCTGCGGCCTGCCATCGCCTTGCCCGCCTTTCTTGTTCTTGTTTTTATTGCGGTTGCGGCTGCGCTCATCCAAACGGGTAAGGCTATCCTGGCCTACCACGTTCTCGTAATCCAGCGCTTTGGCTACAGGTGTCACTATCTCTACCGGTTCACCTAAGTCGGGAGGGATAATACCCTCACGGTTCATTTTTTGGATCTCTTTAACTCGGCTTGCTTTTATAGGCAGCCAGGCCTCTTCGCCAGGCAGGCTGAACCACATCAGGCGTTTAAAAATATCTGTCTTTTGCAGGCGGGCATCACCACGCTCGGTCTTTAGGATATTTACATTATCGGGGATATGCTTCAGCGCATCCATATAAGTATCCAGCTCGTAGTTCAGGCAGCACTTTAGCTTGCCGCACTGGCCTGCCAGTTTAAGGGTATTAAGCGACAGGTTTTGGTAACGCGCCGCGGCGGTAGATACTGTTTTAAAATCGGTTAACCAGGTGCTGCAGCATAACTCGCGACCGCAGGATCCGATACCACCTAAACGGCTTGCTTCCTGCCTCATGCCTATCTGCCGCATCTCTATACGGATACGGAACTGCTCGGCCATTTTTTTGATCAGCTCACGAAAATCCACACGGCCTTCGGCGGTATAATAAAAGGTAGCTTTGGTTTTATCGCCCTGGTAATCCACATCGCTTAGCTTCATGCTCAGGTTTAATTGCAGGGCCAGCGTGCGGGCCTTGTGCATGGTTTCCCATTCCAGGTCTTTCGCCAGTTTCCACTTGTTCACATCGGCTTCGGTAGCCTTGCGGTAGATCTTTTTGGCAACATCGGCTTCCTTAACATGACGCTTGGTCATTTGCATGCGCACCAGTTCGCCGGTGAGCGATACGTGGCCAATATCGTAGCCGCCGGTAGCCGTTTCTACAGCCACCAGTTCGCCCGCCTCCAGGTAAATATTATCCTGGTTAAGGTAAAAATCCTTTCGCGAACCCTTGAATTTTATTTCAACAATTTGAAAAGGCTTATAATTAGCCGGCATGTCCATATGCGACAGCCAGTCGTAAACATCCAGTTTGCTGCATCCATTTGTAAGGCACGCGCCGTTACTTTTGCAGCCTGCAGGGGTGCAACCACCACCTGTTGAGCAACTTCCACAACCCATATTTATATTGGTATATATTGAGCCCCTTGCGGGAACGTTTTAAAATATAGTATCTTAACAATTTGTAAAGATACATCTAAAAACAATATCTTGGGATTAGCATTTCGCTCCACATGATAATGCGCTTTTTCAAGTTCGGCACTAATGGCTTCGGCCTGTGCCATGTTCATCACCCCTATCATTTTTTGGGCGGTATCCAGTTCGGCAGCAGGCAGGTGTACCAGGTTACCGGCACCGGCCAGCAACAGGCAGCACTCGCGCACAAAGCTGATGCCATAGCGTAAAAAATTCTTTTGGTTCTCGCGGCCCAGTTTAGCCAGCTGATCGGTAAAGCTTATCACTTCGCTGCCCTTGTTGCCAAAGCACATGCGCAGCCATTTAATAAATAGCTGGTGATAGTTATTGCCCTCCTGGTTCACCATGCTCAGGGCTTCGGTCATGTTGCCGTTGCTCAGGTAGGCTATCTCCTCGGCGGCGTGCTGGGTTTGGCCGTGATCGGTGAGGTATTCTTTAATATCGTTATACTCCAGCGCCGGTATCTTTACCAGTTGCGTGCGCGAGAGGATGGTATTCAATATCTGATCCTGGTTTTGGGCCACCAGTAAGAACAGCGTGTTGGGCTGTGGCTCCTCGATGATCTTTAGCAGGGCGTTCCCCTCTTTATCCAGGTATTCGGGCAGCCAAAGGATCAGCACCTTATAAGCCGACTCGAACGGTTTAAGGCTTAGTTTTTTGATGATCTGGTGGCACTCGGCTATGTTGATATTGGCCTGCTTGTTCTCGGCATCCAGGTACCCGCGCCATACATCAAGGCTGATATAAGGGTTAGCTAACAAAGCTTCGCGCCACTGCTCTATAAAGGTAAGCGCGTTATCGTCCTTATGCTTGGCAAAGAACGGGTACGAGAAATGCAGATCGGGGTGGGCCAGCTTTTGGTATTTACGGCACGAAGCGCACTCGCCACAGGAATCACCGGGTTGCCTATCCTCGCACGATACATATTGCGCATAAGCAATAGCCAGCGGCAGGTTACCCGAACCTTCGGGCCCCAGGAATAATTGCGCGTGGCTCACCCGGTTCTCGTTAACCGATGCGATGAGCCTTTGCTTTACAGCCGCCTGTCCAACTATTTCTTTAAACTGCATTGGCGCAAGATAGTAATTGGATTTTAGATGTGAGATATGAGATGTGAGATTTGAGACCCGGGAAATTTGACCACCTATATCCATGACAGAATAATTACCTTGAGATTAGATTTGAGACACGAGATGTAAGATTTGAGAAACATGCCGATAATCCTATCTTTGACGCAATGCACATCCTGTCTCACATCTCATATCTAACATCTCACATCTCATGAGACTAATGGCCTTCGATTACGGCACCAAACGTATCGGCATTGCCGTTACCGACCCGCTGCAAATTATTGCTACCGGGCTGGATACTGTGCACCCCAACGTGATCATCGATTACCTGAAGAAATATATGGCAACCGAGCCGGTGGAACGCTTTATTGTTGGCGAACCGAAGCAGATGGACAATACCCCCTCGCAATCGGCGCAGCATGTACGCGGCTTTGTGAATTTATTGAAGAAACAATTCCCGGAGATACCCATATCGATGCTGGATGAGCGCTTTACCTCGAAGATGGCCTCGGCGGCTATACTGGCCGGCGGGGCTAATAAAAAAACAAGGCAGGATAAGGGATTGGTGGATACGGTGTCGGCTGTTATTTTGCTGCAATCTTGGATGGAGGATATCAGATATAAATAGTATACTTGAAGTCGATGTCAACCACTCACCGTATTGCCGAAATAGATGGCCTAAGGGGCATAGCCGCTTTAATGGTATGCCTTTTACATTTCAATTTGTTTAAATATGGCGGCACAGGGGTCCAACTTTTCTTTATGATAAGTGGCTTTGTGATATATATGTCCACAGTGTACGCAAACACTTTCAAACGGTTTTGGATCGGTCGTTTTACACGCTTATATCCCGTTTATTTACTATCTATTGTTATCACGCTCATCTTTTACCCGGTCAATTTTAAAGCCATCCGCATAAACGAGATTATTGGCAATTTAACTTTGCTTCAACCATTATTCAGGGCTAACTTTTTGATATTTGTTTACTGGACCCTCTACATTGAAATACTGTTTTATTTCCTGATCAGTATATTGCTAAAGTTTAAGCTATTAGCGGAAATTGAAAAAGTAATATTGTGTTTATATTGCCTGATAGCCACAACAACAATTATATATATACTAATAGGCGATAGCAGCCCCGTATACACCCGGTATTTTGTTATTTTTCGTGGTATAGTACAGGTGTATAGTTTTTTTCATTTGTTTGCGGCGGGCATCGTTTTTTACCGGATATATCACCATGGCGCAACCCGTTTTAGGGTGTTATTGATTATACTTTCGTTTTTAATGACACTATTGCTTACCTACGATACGGTAGAAAAAACTTTAGACCTTACCGACAAGCGGATCATATCAGCCCTTATATTTTATCCGGCATTCATTTTAATTGTTAATCGTAAAGCCGCGTTTTTAAATTACAGCCCCCTGCAGTTTTTGGGTAAAATATCTTACGCGCTATATGTAATACATGCCTCGTTTGGTGTGTGGTTAAGGGATTTGCTTTTGCCGCGTACCGGCCTGGTTGCGGCGGGTTTAATTAGCCTGGTGTTCACTATATTATTTTCCTACATCATTACGCGTTTTTACGATGAACCAATAAGGGCAGCGCTAAAAAGATATTTTAAAAAGGCATAACCCGTTATTTGCTGCAAACTATATTGATGTTAAATTCTGTTAATATTTCTGCCCGGTAAAAATAATACCGATAGCTTAGCCTAAAATTTTACATTTTGTATGCTTAAATTGCTTACCACAGCTTTCGCCATGTTTATCTTCAGCCAGCTTTTCGCACAAAATACAGGGGGGCATACTTCGGTTGATAACGGCTATAACCTCGACTTTGAGAAGATAGAACCCGGCGTGGCGTTGCCATCATTATGGTCGCGGTTTAACGAGGCTAAGGGTTATCGTTGCGAGGCCGTTACCGATGTGCAGCACCGAGGCAACCAGTCGGTGGTGGTAGAGCGCATAAGCGAGGCGGCCGATCCCTTCGCCAGCGTAGTGAATGTGATCCCGGCCAAATACGAGGGTAAAGAAATAGAGTTTAAGGCCTGGCTGAAATACCAGGATGTGCAATATGGCATGGGCCTGCTGATCCGTATTGACGATGCCAACGCGCAAACCATCGAGTTCAGGAGCATGGCTAATCAAAAAATAACCGGTACTAAAGATTGGGCGCAATACAGCATCAAAGCCAAAATTCCAGCCGGCGCGCAAACCATTTATGTGGCCACTATCCTATCGGGCAGGGGCAAAATGTGGATTGATGATGCTGAAGTACTAATTGACGGTAAAGATATCGGCCAGGCGAAAATTAATCCCGGTTATAATCCCAATCCACCCAAATATGGCAGTAATATACTGGATGGGCACAAGGTGTATCTAAAGGATGCCGAGATCTATTACGAAACCTACGGCAGCGGCGAACCGCTGTTACTGCTGCACGGTAACAGCCAAAGTATCCGGGCGTTCAGTTACCAGATAGGCGAACTATCTAAAAAATATAAGGTAATTGCCGTTGATAGCCGCGGACAGGGCAAAAGCACCGATGCTACCACCGGGCCACTTACTTACGATAAGTTTGCTGATGACATGAAGCAGCTGATGGATACCCTCCGTATTAAAAAAGCCAACATTTTGGGCTGGAGCGATGGTGGCAATACCGGCCTGATTATGGCTGTTAAATATCCTGAACATGTAAACAAGCTGGCCATTATGGGCGCCAACCTGTTCCCCGGCACCGAAGCGGTTTCGGATACAACGCTGAAACAGGTAAAGGAGGGCCTTGCCCACCTGCAAACTTTAAATGATGCTAATTCAAAAATGGAGGTACGCTTGTTCAATATGCTGCTCAGCGAACCCCATTTAACCTTCGACGAGATCAAAACCATCAAGGCCCCTACCCTGGTAATGGCCGGCGAGCATGATGTGATATTAGACAGCCATACGCGGGCTATTGCCGCGGCTATACCTAACGCTAAGCTGGTGATATTTACCGGGGCGTCGCATTATGCGCCGGTAGAGGAGCCGCTATGGTTTAACCGGACGGTGCTGCAATTTCTGGACCGCTGATTGTCAGAATCAGAATTTACAGAATTTTAGGATAACCAGAATTCTGTAAATTTTCAAATCCTGTAAATTCTGATTCAGATATCTACCTTTGCACCATGGAGATACTACCCGAAGACCTGCAACTATACTTAGATACCCATATCGATGCGGAGCCTGAAGCCCTGCAAAAGATAAACCGTGATACGTATCTGAAAGTACTGAAGCCTCACATGCTATCGGGCCATTACCAGGGCCGGCTGTTGAGCATGCTGAGCAAAATGATTTCTCCAAAGCGCATTTTAGAGATCGGCACCTTTACCGGATATGCCACTATTTGCCTTGCCGAGGGGCTTACCGAAGATGGCTTTATAGATACTATTGAAGTGAACCCCGAGCTGGAAGAAACTCTGCGCGGCAACTTCTCGCTAACAAATGTGGAAAAAAAGATCAGGCTCCATATCGGCCCTGCCGCTGCCGTAATAGCCGATTTTGACGATCAGCCCTTTGATCTGGTGTTTATTGATGCGGATAAAAAGAATAATTTGCTTTACTTTGACCTCATACTTGAAAAAGTAAGACCGGGAGGTTTAATTATAATTGATAATGTTTTGTGGAAAGGTAAGGTGTATGGCGATGCCAGCGACACCGATACAAAGCTGATCCGCGAATTGAATGACAGCATTGCTGCCAACCCGCAGGTGGAGAAACTCATACTCCCCGTACGCGATGGCGTATTGCTCATCAGAAAAAGGTAAATTATGAAGAAAACAGTACTACTTACCATTTTAGTGTCCGTTGCACTGTGCGTTTCCGCGCAGAACAAACCCAAAAACACTTCGCAATCGTACATCGAAAAGTTTAAGGACAATGCTATTGAAATTATGCACCAGAGCGGCATCCCCGCCAGCATTATTTTAGGCATCGCCATGCACGAGAGCGGCAGCGGTAACAGCGCCATCGCGCAAAACCTCAACAACCAGTTTGGTATGAAAGGTGGCGGCACATCGGTATATTATAAAAATAAAAAGAAGGTACGATCGGCCTACAAAGCCTACGACTCGATATTAGATTCGTTCCAGGATTTTGCCCGCGTTATTACCGAGAAGAAAAAATTCGCCCACCTGGCCGATCAGCTAACCAGTACCGATTATGTGGGCTGGGTGAAAGGTATCGAGCGTGCCGGCTATGCCAGCAGCAAAAAATGGGGCAGGGATGTATTGGCCATCATCAACAAATACAACCTCAACTCGCTTGATGCAAAGACCGACAGCACCGAATTTACACAGGCCCCGGTTAAAGATCAACAATAATTTTTTACTATGTTTGGCTTAATGACGGCCAACATCTACAAACAAAACCCGGCAATATACCTGTTAGCGGCGTCCTTTGCCTGCCTGTTGCTGGGTTCCTGCTCATCGCACAAAAAACTGGTAAACAACACCGTAAGCAATCGCGAAGCACAGCGCAATAACCAACAATTACAAAAGGAGCGCCGCACCGCTATTGCCAGCTATCCTACCTACACGGTACAGCAATATATCGACAGGTTTAAGGCTATCGCCATATTGGAGATGAACAAGAATGGCATCCCGGCAAGTATTACGCTGGCTCAGGGCTTGTTCGAATCGGGCAACGGCAACGGCGAACTGGCCCGCGTAGCCAACAACCACTTCGGCATAAAATGCACCAGCGACTGGAAAGGCCGCAGCTATTATAAGGACGATGACCAGGTGAACGACTGCTTCCGGGTTTACGATAATGCCGATGATTCTTTCCGCGACCATTCAGAGTTTTTAAAGCGCAAGCGCTACGCCAAACTGTTTGAACTGGACAAGAACGATTACACAGGCTGGGCTAACGGCCTAAAGGACGCCGGCTACGCCACCAACCCAAAATATCCCCAACTGCTGATCGGGGTGATCCAAAAGTACAGCCTCGACCAGTATGACCGCCCTGAGGGCACCGTACAAAAGATCAAGCGCGAAGACCGGGTGCTCACGCAGATCAACCAAAACATAGGCAAGGCCGTAAAGGATTCACTGGTGCAGGCCGCCCCCATCGATAAAACTTACACCATAAAACAGGGCGATACACTATACAACATCTCCAAACGTTTTGGTTTAACGGTTGACGAGTTGAAGGCGCTGAACAATATGGCCGATAATAATATTAAGATCGGGCAGAAGCTGGTGATAGCGAAGTGAGAAGCCTCACCTAAATCCTCTCCAAAGCAGAGGACTTAAAACATATCACCTCCCTCTCCTTTGGAGAGGGCCGGGGTGAGGCAAAATGAACTGGGAAGCGTGCGATCCCCTCCCACGGGGAGGGTGTAGGGAGGGGTTTAGCCACGATGACATAATGTATAAACCCCTCCCTGCCACTCCACACTCCATCGCACCCCTCCCAAGGGAGGGAACTTTGTTGTTAATATTTGTTAAATGATAAGGCTAAACAAAGCCTAAACCATAGTTTTACACTTCTGATGAAATTTTGGCTTTTTGTATTTGTGATGATCTGTGGTGTATCGGCATCTTTTGCGCAGCAAAAGGAGGTGGACGGCATTGTGTATGATAAGATCACCAACGAACGCATAGCCAGGGTAAACATCGTTAACCTGCGTACCGGGCAATCGGTTTATAACACGCTCAAAGCCGAGTTTAAGATCAATGCCCTGCCCGATGACCGGCTGATCGTCAGCAAGCAGGGCTATTTTACCGATACGCTGAAGATCCCGGCCAATAACTCAATATTGGTTTATCTAAGGCCGACCGCCGTACAACTGAAACAGGTAAACATCAGGGACACCATACTTTCGCCACAAAAAAAACTGTTAGCCACCAGGAGCGAATACAGCAAAGCCTATGGATCTAACGCTTACCGCGACCCGCTGAGCCTTTCGCCGGGTTCGGGGGCAGGCATTAGTATCGATGCGATATGGAATTCGCTAAGCCGCAGCGGCCGCAATGCCGAGCGCCTGCAAAATGTGATAGAGCGCGACTACCGCGAAAGCGTGATCGATTTTCGCTTCAATAAATCATACGTAAGCAGCATCACCGGGCTAAAAGACGCGCAACTTACCGACTTTATGTTTAAGTACCGCCCCAGCTACTACAGCGTTACCAATGATGACGAGTACCATTTTATATTAGCTATCCGCGCTAACCTGAAACGCTATCTGCGCAACCCTAAGGCATTTTCGTTGCCTGAATTGAAATAAAGAACCTCACCCTGCCCTCTTCAAAGGAGAGAGTTCTAAAAAATAAAAGCTTCTTAAAGCCCCCCTTCGGGGAGGGTTTGGGAGGGGCCTATTTAAACAACCGCTTATAGATCGCCCTGGCCCAAAAATCACCTAAGGCTACCGCGCCCTCCTTGTTGGGGTGCAGGTAAAATGTGCCGTCCAGGCCGCTCTCGTGCTGAAAGTATTGTTCGGCGTTCTTCCTGAAGAAATCGAAGGCATCGGTATCGCCTAAAAACACCTGCCCTAGATTGGTTTTATTAAAGCTTTTTACCGCCGCCTTTATTTTAGGGAAATAGCTTTGCAGGCGGGTAAGCCCCTCCTGCATATAAGTTGCACCCCGGTTATGCGTATTGGGGCTGTACCAGGTGGGCTGTTGGATAATGACCTTACAGCCCGGAAAATCTTTCAATAATACCGCAATTATGGTTTGCAGGTTGGTTTGATAATCCTCCTTTGATACCGGCGAACCGTTGGGCCCTTGTATGGCGCTATCGTTGGTGCCTAAAATCATCGAGAATACCAGTTGCGCGTTTTTATTGGCGAATGCCCGGGCGGCCTCCTCTACCTTTGGAAAATCCTTTGCCGTGGCCGGCAGAAAATCGACGGTAGTATGCCCGCTATAACCCTGGTTAGCAAAATCAACCGCGCCAACGCCGGGTTGTTGCTGCAAGTACTTTACGGTTTCGTTGGGTGGGGCCTCGGTTTTCCAATCTTTAAGTCCGGCGCCATGGGTGATGCTGTTGCCAATGAAAACAATATTGAGATCGTGTTTGGTGGTATCGGTAGCTGCTTTAGCGGCGATGGCACCTAAGCACAGGATGAAGAAGAGGGCGATGTATCTTTTGAATAACATAGGCTAAAATTGGCTAATTGGCAAATTAACCACAAAGTACACAAAGAATATGCAATTTCGGTTAACACAAAGTCCACAAAGAAATTCTATTTATATATAATAAATGCTCTGTGTCCTTTGTGAAAACCTTTGTGACCTTTGTGGTTAAATCCATAGCAATAATGTATTTTTGACCATATGCCCGAACGCAATAAACTATACTTCGCATCCGATCTGCACCTGGGTTCGCCCAGCCTTACCTCCTCGGCCGAGCGTGAGCAACGCCTGGTAAAATGGCTGGATATGATAAAGGACGATGCAGCCGAACTGTTTTTAATGGGCGATGTATTTGATTTTTGGTTCGAGTATAAAACCGTTGTCCCCCGGGGCTACCTGCGCTTTTTAGGCAAGCTGACCGAACTGGCCGATGCCGGGATTAAACTCTATTTTTTTAAAGGCAACCACGATATGTGGATGTTCGATTACTTTGAAAAGGAACTGGGCGCCACCATTATCACCAACGAACTGGTGATAGAGCGCAACGGCAAGAAATTCTACCTGCATCATGGCGATGGTTTGGGACCGGGCGATAATGCTTATAAGTTTCTGAAGAACTTTTTCCGCAGCGGTTTATGCCAGTGGCTGTTCGCGCGGTTGCACCCCAATTTCGGCGTCGGGATAGCCAGTTACTGGTCGCTGAGCAGCCGTGCCGCCAATGCCAAAAAGGACTTTTTTAAACCCGGCGAGCAGGAATGGCTGGTAAAGTTTTGCAAGGACACGCTGCAAACCGAATATTACGACTACATGATCTTTGGTCACCGGCACCTGCCGCTGGATATTAAACTAAACGAACGCAGCCGCTATATTAACCTGGGCGAATGGATCAATTATGATTATAGCTACGCTGTTTTTGATGGGGAGGATGTGATGCTGCATTATAAGGAGCGGAAGGGGTTATAGCGTTGGTATAACATCAGCGAAATCAAAAAATCACTTAAATCAGCGGTTCAGACAGCCGCGATAGGGATTGAAGGGGAAAGCCCGCAGCCGCAGTGGCGCCGCGCATAGGCCAGCGAGGACTTGTACCGAAAAGCCCGGGCCACAGGCATCGCCCTACAAAAACCTACCCGTCAAACATGACACACTGCAAACCAATAGCCACGAAAAGCTATTATTAAAATGCTTAACTTTGTGCACTTTTTGCACAGGTATGCACCTGCCGCAAAACTATGCTGAATAAATACCATGTTAGATAAATTAGAACTGATACATCAACGCTGGAAGGATGTTGAAGGCGAACTGAGCAGTCCGGACGCGATGGCTGATATGAAACGCTTCGCGCAGTTGAACCGCGAGTATAAAGAGTTGGGCAAGATAGTTGATGAGTACCTGGTGTACCGCAATATCATGTCGAACATTGACACGAATAAAGAAATACTGGCGACCGAAAAGGACCAGGAGTTTCGCGAGATGGCCCAAACCGAACTGGATGAATTGCTGGTGCAACGCGATGAAAAAGAAGAGCAGATCCGCCTGATGCTGATCCCTAAAGACCCGGAGGACAGCAAGAACGCCATTGTGGAAATTCGTGGCGGTACCGGTGGCGATGAGGCTGCCCTTTTTGCCGGCGACCTTTACCGCATGTATATGCGCTACTGCGAAAAACGCGGCTGGCGTACCGAACTGGTAGATTACACCGAAGGTACCAGCGGCGGTTACAAGGAAATTGTGTTTAACGTACTGGCCGAAGATGCTTATGGCACGCTGAAGTACGAATCGGGCGTGCACCGTGTGCAGCGTGTGCCCGATACCGAAACCCAGGGCCGTGTGCATACATCGGCAGCATCGGTAGTGGTACTGCCTGAGGTTGACGAGTTCGACATCGACCTGCAGGTAAGCGATATCCGAAAGGACCTCTTCTGTGCCTCGGGACCGGGCGGGCAATCAGTAAACACCACCTATTCGGCCGTGCGCTTAACGCACATCCCTACCGGTGTGGTAGCCCAGTGCCAGGACCAAAAATCGCAATTGAAGAACTACGATAAAGCTTTGCAGGTACTCCGCTCGCGTGTATACGAAATGGAGTTACAGAAGCATATGGAAGAAGTTTCGAAAAAACGCAAGACCATGGTATCAACCGGCGACCGTTCGGCCAAGGTACGTACTTATAACTACCCACAGGGCCGCGTTACCGAGCACCGTATTGGTTTAACCATTTACAACCTGCCCAACGTAATGAACGGCGACCTGCAGGAAATTATGGAGTCGTTACAGTTTGCAGAAAATGCGGAAAGATTGAAAGAAGGTACAGCGGCGTAAGCCAATTTGCGCTAAAACAACATACAGAAATGCCGCCCCAAAACAGGGCGGCATTTTTTATTGAAAATTATCGCCAACATTTTCAGGCCCTTACAAGCAATGTTGGAGTTTTTGCAAAAATTGTTTGTGTAATAGAATTTGATGCGTATATTTGCATTCCCAAACGGGAGGAGTGGTAGTTCAGCTGGTTAGAATACATGCCTGTCACGCATGGGGTCGCGGGTTCGAGTCCCGTCCATTCCGCTAAGAAGCCCTAAAAGCTTCGTAAAAGCGCTTAGATTACTGGTCTAAGCGCTTTTTTTATACCCAAAATTCCGCATAGCACCTCAGCATTTATGACTCAGCCAGCGACCTATTCGGTGACTGCTTCAGAAGACCTAATTTAGTCGCCAAATCAATGATTAACTAATTGTAAATCAAATATTTGCAATCATAAAATTTGGCCTCAAAACACCTCATTTTAACGCAAATTTCTGGTTTAAAAACGACCTTAATCAGAGGGGATATCAGACCATCTCAGAACCCTGCGGATATTATGATCCGTAGGGTTCGGGAGCCGGAAAATAGGCCGGATTTTATGGTTTTGGTGACTAACTCGGTGACCTATTTTAATTATTCAAAATAGGTCACCGAATAAGGGGTTAATTGATTGATTTTAAAGCACTTGACAAAGTGAAAATTAGTCACGAAAAGCGAGTTTTCGTGTCCAGATTATTTATCAGGTATTTAAAATTTATTCAAATGAAAAACGCACAGAAGTTTGCAGTCCTGATTTGGGCTGACAAAAGAAAAACAGATTCACAAGGTATGGTTCCGCTTTATGCGCGTATTACCTATCTAACCAAACGCACCGAAATTTCGCTTGGGCGAAAGGTCGATCCTAAAAAGTGGGATGCAGAGAGCGGTTATTTAAGAGGCAGCGGCCAGGATGCCCGCGAGATCAATGCTTGTATCAATGATTCCATCTATGGAATCCGTCGGGCTTTTGAGGATCTTAAACGTATCGAAGACTTTATAACTGCTGAAAAGATCAAACGCAAATTCACCGGCGAAGAAGTAAAACACCGGATGCTATTAGAAGTATTCGATGAGCATAATAACGATCTGGAAAAATTACTGGATAAGAATTTTGTTCGCGCAACCTTAACGAAGTATAAAACCGTCCGCAAAAAAACTGCGGAGTACATACAGTTCAGGTATAAGAAACCTGATGTTTATCTGGAGTCCATCGATTACGCTTTTGTGACCGGTTTGGAAATGTATCTGAAAACCGAAGATAAGATCGAACACAATACCGCCATGCGGTATATCAAAAATCTTAAAAAGATCATTAACCTGGCTGTCAATAATCAATGGATGAGCCACAATCCCTTCAACCTTTTTAAATGCACCTATAATAAGGTAAACCGTGTTGAACTTGAATGGGAGGAGATCAACCAGTTGGCCGAATATCATTTTAAAGTGAAACGATTGGCTGAGGTGAGGGATACCTTTTTGTTTTGCTGCTATACCGGTTATGCTTTTGTTGACGTGGATAAACTAACCCCTCAACATGTGGTTACCGGTACAGATGGGGTAACCTGGATCAAGACCACCCGAACCAAAACTGCTATCGAGGCCAATGTTCCTTTAATTCCACAAGCCATAGAAATTATAGAGCGCTATGTAGAACATGATGCCCGCATAATCGAGAACAGGTTGTTGCCGGTAAAGAGCAATCAAAAAATGAATGCCTATTTAAAAGAGATCGGAGATCTGGCCGGTATTGAAAAAGTGTTAACCACTCACATTGCACGACACACATTTGCTACAACAGTTACCCTCGAAAATGATGTGCCATTAGAAACGGTCAGCAAAATGCTTGGTCATACTAAATTAACCACTACCCAGATCTATGCAAAAATGAAAGATAAAAAGGTTAACCGGGATATGCAGGCCTTAAAGGCACGTTTGCTGGTTAATGCTGAAGTTGTTGATGAAAAATTGGAGGAGGAATTAGTATGAGCGAGATAATTTTGATAAGTGAGATCAAGGTTTTAATTGAAGGTGCCAGGATCTCAGCTGCCCGTGCCATTGATCATGAAAGAGTGGTTATGTTTTGGCATATTGGTAAAAGGATTTTTGAAGAGGAACAACATGGCAAAGATCGCGCTGTTTATGGAGAGCGCCTAATCCCATATTTGGCAGAAGAACTTATGCCACAATTTGGTAACGCATTTTCTGCAAGAAATTTAAATCACTTTAGACAATTCTACAGAACTTTCCCAATTGTGTACGCACTGCGTACACAATTGACATGGACGCATTATCGGTCGCTTCTGAGTATGGAAGAAACCGAAAAAAGGGAGTTTTATATTCAAGAAACTGCAAAGAACAATTGGACCGCCAGACAGATGGATCGCCAAATTGGTAGCCAACTTTATGAGAGACTTCTTTTGAGCACAGACAAAGAAAAAGTTCTGTCTGTAGCTCGTAACGAAAAGCAACCGGATAAACCGCAGGATATTATCAAAGACCCAATGATACTCGAATTTTTGAGACTTAAACCAGAAGCCGCATATTATGAAAAGGATCTTGAAAATGCTTTGATCACCCACCTGCAAGAGTTCATGCTGGAGCTTGGTAATGGTTTTTCCTTCGTAGCCAGGCAAAAGCGCATCCATTTGGATGGCGATGATTTTTTTGTTGATCTTGTGTTTTATAACAGGCTTTTACAGTGTTTCGTTATTATCGAACTGAAAACACATAAGATCACCCATCAGGATATCGGCCAATTGCAAATGTATGTGAATTATTATGACCGCATCGAAAAGCTGACGCATGAAACGCCTACGGTGGGCATCTTATTATGCCTGGAGAAAAATGATACGGTCGTTAAATTTACGTTGCCGGAAAACAGCAACATCTTTGCCTCCAAATATCAACTCTATCTACCATCGGCTGAACAATTGGCTGATGAAATTGAGAAAGAGATCAGCAAGCAAAAGGAGTTGGGACAGGAAGAATTTCCTAATAACGACGCTTAAAAATTTGCGACCGCAAATTTGAATCCCAATGAATAATGAACGCAGTGCGTTCACAATTCATTGGGATTTCCTTTATTCTTCAACCTTACATTTTAATAGACCAATTTGCAGAAAGTTTATATCCGACTCGGATGGTGTCGGATACAAATCATTATAAATTCAGGCAAGTTTGTATCAATTTACCTCAAATGATATGAATTATGGCAGCAGAAATCATAACTAAAGAAGATTTGCAGGAATTTGGCCAGCAATTACTGAATCAGATCAAGAGCCTTTTAGGACATGCTATAGAAGAACCTAAAAAGTGGCTAAAGAGTTACCAGGTTAAAAACCTGCTCAAAATATCTGACAATACGCTTCAGACATTAAGGGACAACGGTACGATACCCTTTACCAAGATCGGCGGTATCCTGTACTATAGCATTGATGATATTAACCGGGTATTATCCGGTGAAGTGAAAAGCAAAAGGATCAGGATAAAGGCGGAAAAGGCCGCATAAAAAAGCCCTTCCGAAAAAGGGCTTTTACCTAAACCTTATCACAATCGGCAGAGAGTTCCGCCGAAGTATGGTGCAAACGTAAACATTTTTTACAATTATTACTATGGTCATACCGTGCCATAGTAAATCGAATAGTGAAGCTTTGTTAATTCATTATTCAATAAGGTGTTATGTGGTTTAACCGAACGCAGCAATTTGGTTACTTCAGGTCCTGGATGGTGTTTCCGCCCTAAGCCGTGGTTAATCACATAATCCGGAAAAGTATGCAGCCTGCTTTCAGTTACACTAAATGGCCAATTCTTGTCCGAGCCATGATGCATTACCTGAAAATAAGCTATTTCGTCCAGGTGGGCGTGATAGTAATCCTGAAACAATATCAATTTTTCGCGGGTGTTCAATTCCAGATCACCGGTCATCATGGTCGCATGATTGCGGTTAACATGGTACAAGTGGCGCATACCTGAGTGATGTCTGTGGAAGATATCATAACCCCCAGATTCAAGCGTAAAACGATGAAAGACCGCTAATGATGTGCCATTTAGTTGAGCAGCCCCAAATATGCGCCGGTATATCCGCGCGATCTCTTTGATAGGTTTAGCATTAAAAAGATCCTGGAAAGTAGAAACGCCTGAGGTGGCATCACGTTTTGCCGCAGCAAAATAATCGTCAACCGCTTTTCGTAGGGCCGCAGTTTTCCGTTTTATTTCAATATCAGAACCATCTTCTTCAGATAGTGTATAAAAAATGAATTTATAAAGCGGAGTTCGCAGTTGGTACGGCAGGTGCCTCACCTTCACCTTATCAGGATCAGCGTTAGGGTCTTCAATTTGTAATTGCCTAAAGAATTGCTCATTTAAGCTATCATTCTGTTCGTACTCATCCTGATAATATTCATCCTCGTCCTTATTGAGATCAAACTGTTCCGTATTCAAATTGCTGCTTTCTGAGGGTGATGGTGCTTTGGGGCTACGGTCCTGAAGATTAGTTTCCGTACCGCCACCGCGCACGACTATGATCTGGCCGATATTAAAACCCTCTCCTGAAAAATAAACATAAGGGTTTTGCATCATCCGCCGGTATTCATCATCATCGTTGTCCGATTCCAGGTAAACCATCAATCGTTGGAATGGGTCATAATAAGGGATCACCAAACGGTCGCATCGGGTGCTTTTAAGTAACTGCGGAATACCACTGGTATGATCGCTATGAAAATGGGAGATAATGCATACATTGATCTTTTGCTGTTCTGCTTTGACTGGCCAGCCAGCTACGGCATCGCGGATATATTGCTGTTCTGAATTGGTACCACAATCATAGACAAAGCTGAAAAGCCTTTCTTTTTCATTGAAAAGTTCGCCTGTATAATAACAGCCTTGCCCAATAGGATGAAATATAAACTCGCCTCTGTACATTCGTTTCATGATTAGGTTAAATGAGCTTCGCCAAGTTAGTAAAATAAGGTTGCTCCACCAGGATCTCCTGTCCATCAGGTAGAGTGAGTGCAAACTGTGGTATCACATATTGCCGATTTAACAATTGTTCCAGGTTGTGAAGCGTTAACGTTGGATATACCGCATCATACATATAAAGTGAAGGCGCATTGATCAGGAATATGCCCTGAACCTTATAATCGCCCTTATCCTCTATCTGTATACCATTGACCACCTCCAGATGGACCAATATGCGTTCGGTATGCTCATTTGCAAATGTGATCTTGTTATTCAGCTGGGTTTCATATTTTTCTTTAAACACTGTATAATCCCGTTTCCAGTTAAAATAATCGAAGCGTGATTTGTTATGCTTGCACTCCACTATATACAGCACCTTCTTTTGGATATCTGCAAACACGAGGTCGATCTCACCCACACCTTTTAATTTATCAATCGGGAAGTTGTTACCCTTATGCTGCCTTAAGCTTTTTATAGATTTATCATAAGGCATCTGAACAACTTTCAATAATTCAACGGCTGCGTCCTCCAGTATATCATCATGGGTATCCTGCAGATGCTGCACGAATTTCCTGATCGGCTTATGCTGATTCCATTCCTCCGCCACATGCCCCCAGGGCAAAGCATTAGTAGTTAACGTGCTCAGGCACTCCAACCATCGGTTAAACCCCGCCATGATGTAGACCTGGCCATCCACATTAATCTCCACCAATGGGCGGTACATGATGCGTTTCATATCCTGGCTGCGCAATATGCAATCCTCAAAACTCAGTACATTTCTACGGCTAACTGTCAGACCATCATAGAAGCTAATTGCAATTTCGCCATGTTGTCCAAATGCGTTTCTTGCCTGCTCATAAAAATGAGTCTTGTCGATAAGAGCAAACCTATAGCGCGGGTCTTTGATCTGTTCGGCAAAAAAGCTGCTCATCTCGCCATACTCCACACCTAATTCTCTCCATACCCCGATCAGATCCTCAATCGTGTGGTACAGGGTCACACCTTCATCATGATTATGGATATCCCGTTCCAGGTAATCGAAAATTGGTTTATAAGCAGGCTCCGTGCCCATACCTAACAATCCATCACCATCAATATCAAAGTTACCTGATCTCGGGAACAGCTGGCTTCTGGCGATTTCCTGGCTAATTATAAACGCCTGGTAGCCCAGGTAAAGTAATCTATCTAAGGTATCATGATAAGCATGGCGATTTCGCGTGATCTCCGCCATGAAATTCGGAGTACCAGCCATATCCACTGTAGTGGATTGTTCCAGGATAATGCGTAAAGTTCGCCTGATGTTAGCAAACTCACTGCTGTTGATTTCCGGGAACTCTTCCCCGCCCAGCATCGCCTTAAACACATCAATGGTATTTTCCAGCAGGTGCTGAACATACAGATAAAAGGACGCGCGTGTTTCTCCTGTGATAATGCCAATAAACAATTCGCCGCATTTGGCAAAGGCCAGTTTGAGGGCTTCCTGTACAGTTGCTGCATCTTTTACTTCTCCAAGTCCGTAGGTATCTTTGACCGGGGCACTGATCAGCGGCCAGTATTCTTCACTAAAGTCAAAACTAAGTACTGGTATTTCTAAATTTCTTACGATCTGGATCGGCATATAATATTGATTTTAAACATGCAAAGGTCATCATTTTAGCGTATAACGAAACTGAAAATACAATTTTGTGCAATTGATTTAACAAAAATGTTAATAAATAATTGCATTTGTGGTTTTAATATACGACATAATGACGTATTATTGTTCCATAAATGGTTGGATTATGGAATTGACAGATGAACTGGGTTACTTCAATACCCAATACAATGAATTAGCATTAACACCTGCTGAACTGGCCAGTCGCCTGAGAACCTGGGGTGATCATCGGTCACAGGATGCAGTCGTACGTAGTATCCAGCGAATGCTCGCCGGAGATACAGCTGTATCAGGTGAAATTAAAGTGATCATAAATATGTTGACCTATTTGCAGCATATGGAAGATGAAAGGAACCAAGACCTGCAATGGGTACCTGGTCCAAGAGGAAGTTATGCAGGTAAAGCCGGCGACTTTATGCTCAATCTTTCGCCGCAGACCAAAGGCCGCTGGCATATCAGTATCGTTCACCAACCAACGGGGTATAGCCATCCTTGGCCATCATGGCAAAATGATCTGGATTCAGCCAAACGTAAAGCCTTATTTTGTCTGGGTGATGCGCGCAGACATATTTTTGAGTGGCAACGCGATGAACGCTTACAGGACTGATCATCCGCTAAAATATTTTTAAACCAGGTCTGTTGAAATGCCGCGCCCCGTGATTTCACCGATCTTCAGTTATCAAAGCGAAAGCACGGGGCGAAAACGGGGCGGGCGTATGCCCGCCCGCCGGACAATTCCGGCGGGTTTTGTAAATCAGTTTAAGCCACTTTTAAGGGCTGTGTCCTGAAATCCGCAAGGTTCAGGAAAAAACCACGATTAAATAATATTCCCTCACGGAACATCTGCCAAAGCAATGAGGCTCCACAATTCGCTAATGCTGAATTAATAAACAAGTCCTGTTTGGTCAGGGCTTCCGCTAATGAACAGCTTGGGGTATTATCTTCATGTTCCGAACCGTTCAGCAGTTCCTTAAATTCTTCTGTAACCAAGGGGAGGTTTTCTACAGGACGGTATAATGCAGATGCAGGTTGTGTGATTTTTTCAAGGGTAGATAAAATGACCTGTCCGCTTGAACGGCTATTGCCGAAATCAAGCCAGTATTTTACACGGTTGCGACCGCCGTAATTCTTGGTCAGGTGTTGCAATATCTCGCCTATCTCATACCGTGCGCTAACAGTATCTACACAGGAAATGGTAATTACTGCGCTTGCCAAATCCCTGTCCTTTAGGGATTGTTTGTTATAACGGATGGTTTCCGCTTTCCAGTTCGTACCGAAAAAACGGTTGATACGGTTGATGAGGGCAACGGATTTGTACTGGCCTAATTCAGCGGTGGTAAACAGTTGCCTGCCCAAATTGGCGGTATCAACTTGGTCATCATCAAATACCCTGACATAAACACCTGCATGGCCTAATGCGGTTAAGGCATGGTTCATCCTTGCCAAAGCGGTCAACAATTGGCTACCTGTTCCCCCTGCACCAATCAGGTTAATGGTAACAGGATTATAGGGCTGTAACAATTCCTTTTGTATAATATGTACGGCAGGTTTATTCACTTTTTGCTTTTTCATCGGATGATTTGTTTAAGGGTCAACTGATTATTTAATAATTCCTCCTGCGGAAAGGGTTTACCCGAACCTGCAAGGGAGCGCCATAAATCGGTAGTATTGGTTTTGGTGCTGTTGTTCCCGCTGATAGAATGGCTGAAATTGCTGTTAAAAAAGTAGCGTTCCCAAGTGGCCATAAAATCCTCTAAGCAGGAGGTTTTGCCAATATTGATTTGTACTGTCCCCATACAAACCTGACCGCTTCCGTAGATATTCAGATAGGGCGCATGACAAAGTTTGGTATTCTCATGGGGCTTGGCTTTACCTTTTAAACCATAAACATGCAAGCTCTCGGCATTGGCTTTCCAAAGCATGGCAGGGATTTGAAACTTACCCGATGGGATTTGTAAACCATCAATAAAGAACAGGGTAACTTCCTGTGGCGGGGTGTACCACACCGCAAAGCCGTTCGCCTGTTGGTTGACGTATAAAACCTTATTGGATAGTAAACCTTTACTTTTCAGGTAACTGTCCTGTATTTCCTGCGAGGTTTGGAGTATAGTATGTAAAGCGGTCATTTCCTTTACCGAAAGCGGGTGGGCGTTGATAGGTTTGCCGTTTCGCCCTATATCGTAGCTTTCCACATAAATCTGCGTTTCCTGTACATTTCGCTGGAACTGGCTTATTTCTTCCTCCTTTTCGTGTTTGTATATCAGCAGGGCTTTGTAGGGTTCAAACCCACTGTTAAACTGTTGGGTGATGTTCTTCATGGTCGTAATCGTTTAATAAATCCCGCAGGCGTTCAATCAAATCAAACAGGCGGGTTTCAAAGTCAAAATCTTGGCGTTCGGTGTCGGGGAGCGTATCAAAGCAATGCACAATGGTGGGTTCATCCTGAACGGCTATTTCCTGAAAGCTGCAATTGATCATATCCATCAATTCATCCTGAAAGCAATCTCTGTCGCTCCAATAAAAGCTGATATATTGCTCTACCGTTATGCGTTCTTCTTCGTTAGGGTAAACCAAATCCTCACGAATGCTATCCGTTACCGAGCGTTGAGGGTACTGTTGGTACAGGGTTAAAAACTCTTTTGCCAACTGCTCCCATTCTAATTCCCAATTATCACGGTGCTGATAAGCTGTAACTACTTGTTCCATTTTAGCTAACCAATCAGATTTTTTAATTAGGGGCATAATATGTCCGCCTGCCCGCCTCATTTCATAAAGTGTATTTTCCTGATGTTCCCGCCACGCTTTTTCTTCGGCAACATCCTCATTTTCATATTCGGCATCATTCAGCCATTGTTCCAAAGTATCATATTGACAATCCAAATAAGTTCCGTTCTCGGCATAAAATGGAATATCAACCACTTGGTGCAGATAGGCGAAAATAACGGTTACCAATTCGGTGATGCGCTCCTGTCCTGTGGTTTGCGACCAAAGCCAGTATGCCCGAACGGGAATATAAAAAAGGCAATGGCTCAAATCATAGGTTTTAACAACACTCAATACCGCACTTTTTCCTTTATCCCGAATAATCACACAATGATTGTTTCGGTCAATGGCGTTTACCTGTTTGGCAACTTCCTGCCAAGTATGGTAGATATTCTGCGGAAAGGCTAAATCTGTATGGGGTACTGGTATTTGATAGAAACCGCAGAGATTGGCAAGGGAGTGAAAATACTCCCTTGCTATCCTTTCCCTGTTTCCGTCAAACGACCAAAAGGGCTGAAAACTATGGTTTAAAAAACCATTTCCGTTAAGCCTGCGGGTGCGCTCCTTAGCGGGTTGCGCCTTACTTCGTCGGCATCGGGCAATCGGTCTAACCGACTTGCCAGTTCTCCGAATAATTGCTGTATTTTCCATTGGTCGCCTTTCCTGTTGATTTTGATAACTCTGTTTACTATTTGCTTTTTCATGGCCTATCCTTTCGTTCCCATCGTGCTTTCAAAGCGGTATACCGCTTCATCATCCTTGATTTCAGGCCCGATAATTTTAGCGTTGGTCAATACAGGGTAAGTACCTGAATAAAAATTCTGCACATCGGTAATGTTAAATGTATCGTTGGGGTCGGTTAAGCGAATTTCCTGCCCGTTCTCTTTGTGCAGGAAAATCCTCGGTAAAATCATTGTTTTCATGGCTCGGAATTAATCGTTAAAACTGGCGGTTAATTTATCGTAGGCTTCCTTTCCTGCCTGTAAGGTTTGACGTTTGGCCTCGATGGCCTCGGCTTTTTCGGGATAGTCGGCAGGGTCAGGCAGTTGCGCTAACGCTTCGGCATACTTGGTATTTTGTGCCAACTCCTTTACTTTCTCCATCGCATCATCGTACAGGCGTTTTTTCTCGGCTTTGGCTTCGGTATCATCTGCCTGTTGGGTGAACAGGTTTTGTTCATCCTCTTTATCATCTTCGGCCTCGGGCGAAGCGGTTTTGTTGTTTTTATCGGTATTGCCTTTGCCGTTCTTTTTGGCCTTGTCCAGTTCCTTTTGGTAGGTTTCCAAGTTGGTTATCAGTCCTGCCGTTTGTTTAACAGGCTGTTTGAGTTCCTCAAAGAACTTTTCGTCCAGTTCTGATGCGGTGGCTTTAAAGAGCATCGGGGGTAATCCGTTCACGGCCTTGTCTTTTTTGAGTACTACCGAAACGGTTTGTAAACCCGTTTCATCCTGATGGATATTCAACAGGAAATTCCCTGTAAATCCTAATCCTGCTAACTGCTGAAAAAATTGCGTATTCATAATCTTAAAATTTTAAATGGTTAATGCCTGCGACAGCCAGTAATACCGTCCCTGCTAATCCGCATAGGTTGGCGACTATCATTATTATTCGTTCAAGGGTGGTGACTACCGTATATTTTCTATAGGTGCTAAACTGCTGTAAGCCACCTATGCCCCTGCGGTTAAATCGGCGTCTGCCGATCTGATAGCGGATGAAAATGCAAAGGGCAATCAGCGCCAACCCGCACAGTAGTGTTAAATCGTGTGTCCTTTTCATATCAGGTAAATAAAAGTTCAACTGCGGGTTTGAATTTGGGGTCGGTCTGCTTTTCCAATCGGGTATAATTGGAAAGTGCCTGCCTTGTGAATATGGCTAAGAAGCCATCGAACAACTGGTCTGCAAACACCTTGGGAGAACGATACAGGTCTTTGGGATACTTTGCCATAACGGCCTGTATGCGCCCGGCCAGTTCAAACCACATATCTACGGGCATCATTCCGTTATTCCATTCAGTACGGACGCGCTCTTGGTCATTTAAAACGGTTTCGGTCAGTTCGTTGAGATACCCTAAAAATTCGGGTATTTCTTCTCTCAACAGGTTATGCAAAAGCCTTGCTTTGGCTACGTTATTCATTAAATTCAATGGTTGCATGATGTTGTTTTTAAAGGGATGGTTTATAGCCATCCCTGTTGGTCAGCAAATCGGTTAATTTCTTTAATGGCTACCTTATGGCACCCGATGCGGATTTGGTCTTTACTCACTTCGATGATGGGATATTGACCTAAAAAGGTTTCCTTGCAATCCGAGCAACCACCTTTGGCTATGGTGTCAGAAATGAAGCTAAAAAGGGCTTTACCCTCATATAGCGAAAAGGTAATTTGTTGGGTGGTTTCCACTTCGCAGGTGTTGACGTTGCAACGCAGATAGTCCCAACCGTCAGCACTGATAAAGCTGTTGGTTTCGAATGCCCGCCACGCTTTCAGTTTGGCTTGTTGCAATTTTTGTGAACGTTTCTTTTGCTTGGCCTGTTCAATCGCCCGTTCTTCCCTGTCTTTAGCCAAATAGTCGGCAAACTGTTCGCTATTCCGGATATTACCCGCTTGGGCTAATTGTTCAGGTATAGCCTGCCCGAAGAAATCCGCATAACGTTGCGCCTCGCTGTACAGGTCGGCAATCAGGGTCGCATATTTTTGTGGCCGTTTGGCTTGCGCTAACTTTTCAGCAATGGTAATGATACGCTGTTTCCAATCCGCAAATACTTCCTCATGGGTTAAGGCGGGGTCTGCTACGTGTATGATATTTAAGTGGCTCGATGCGTTGCGTACAATGGCGATATGTTTAGCCGTTGTTTGGCTGTAGGTGCGTTCCGTAAATAATACGGCTCGTTCCCCTGCCTCATTTTTAACATGCTTGGCGATGATAAAATGGTCGCCATAAGAATAGACACACCCACCACCATACAGCATATTGCCACCTGCACCAATCCCGCTTCCGTCTTGTCGGTTCGCCCATTCATGGGCAATATCCCAACACTCTGTCCTTACGCTCATATCCTTTTTATTTACCCTTTCCTTAGTTAGCTTTGGCTGATTTGGTCAGCATTTGTATTTGCTCGGTGCGGAATTGCAGGCTTGCCATTGGCTCACCATCACGGCTTACCCACGGTTGAGCGGTCATAAATCCGCTTAAAGTCACCAACATACCTTTAGTCAGGTAAGGCGCTATTGCATCGGTGCGCCAGTAAGTACACTCTACAAAGGCGGTTTCCTCTTTGCGCTCGCCCTGTGATTGATAGGTGCGGTTAACCGCTACCCTGAAACCTGTTACATTTTTTTCCTCGTTTACTGCTCTCACGGTAGCATCTGCTACCAATCTTCCTGTGATTTCCATGATTTTTACTTTTTATGGTTAATTATTCTGTTACTCTGCCAATTCAGCGATAAACTCATTTGGCCTTTGATAGAGGCAGAAAATTTGCGCGGGGGGCTGGCTTGCAAGGCTGACATAGAAATAAAATACTACCCGGAGCGCAGCACAGGTGTGGAGATTTTTTTCGGTCACAAAGCCTGGCCTTGCAAGCCGAAGAGGTATAAATTTGCCTCAAGCAAAGGCTAAATGAATAATGACCTGTACCTGGTATCAGCGGGAAAAACAATGGGAGAAAATCTCGCAATGATCGGTTGCCAGTACCTGATCCGCAGGAAAGGAAACTGCCCTTCCGGTTACCGTTACCGGACGAGGCACCCGCAGGGCCTGGTTTAGTTTACGGCGGGCCTGTTGTAGCACGGGCGGGGAGAGAGTGTAGGAACGCTTCCGTAACTAAGCGGAATTCGGGGGGTTAAAGATCTTAACCACTTAAAAATAGTTCGCCAGTGTGGTGTTTTTCGATCATCATTCCTGCGTCTGACTAATCTATTCTTCTGAATAGGCAGAACAGCCGGCTATTTGACGAGAGCTGATCAGCTTGCTCAGCGTTGGGCAGTGACGGCGCCTGGTTGGTCAGGGGCTCCCCTTTTACTTTTCCCTTTTGGAAACGGTAAAGTGAAAGCGGCGGTTAACCAACAGAGCGGCATGGCCTTAGTCATAAAGACATTCGCCAGCCTTTTACCCGCCGATCATCATTAATAGGACAGAACACCAATTTAAAAGGAAAAGAAGTAAAACTGTTGACGATAAATAATTCCACCTCCAAAATAAATAAAAGGATAAAAAAGTCTTTTTATTTGAAGATATGTTTATCTTTGTTGGACAATGAGTATATTTTCAAAGACCTGCGAGTATGCTATTAGGGCGGTATTCTATATTGCGCATCGGACCGCGGCTGGCGGTCGGGTTAGCATCAGGGAAATTTCGAGCGGAATTGATTCGCCCGAACCGTTCCTGGCAAAAGTCTTGCAAGATCTCAGCAGGCGTGGGATTGTACAATCCGTAAAAGGGCCGAACGGAGGGTTTTACCTGGATGCGGAATCACTAAAGCGACCGTTAGCGCGTATTGTAGAAGCTGTCGATGGCAATGGTATTTTTACTGGTTGCGGCCTGGGGCTCAAACAATGTTCTGAGGTTAATCCCTGTCCGCTGCATAATGATTTTCGGACCATTCGTAACCAGATCCATAGCCTGTTGGAACAAACCACCATTGGTGAGTTTAACGAAGATCTGAATTTAGGGGTCACGGCACTAAAAAAGTAAAAAATTTGACCCTATAAAAGATAAAAAGGTATTAATATATTATAATGAAAAGATCGCTGTTTTTTTTAATGAGTTTGTTAACGATACCGGCCTCACTTCTGGCCCAGGGTAAGCTGCAAAGTGATGCTGCAGGCGACACGTCTGCCGCTTACATCGCTTTCCTTTTACTGTTCCTGCTGGCGTTACTCGGCTTAGCCTTGTGGCTTTTTAAGAACACTAACCAGTTGAAAGAGCTGGAGGAACAACCGGAGGACAACGGCAGATCTTGGTTAAAAAGGCGTTTGGCCGACCTGAGCCAGCATCAATTAGATATGCTCGTTAAAAGGAAAGCGGCCCAGGACGAGTCCGCCATCAATAAAAAAACCGGGGGAAATTGGAAAAAACCAATTCTCTTCGTGTTGTTCTTGTTTTCCGGTCTAAGCGTTTATGCGCAAACAGGTGAAGCATCCGGATCCGTCTGGACCAATCCCGGTGTTTTGATCACGGTCACGCTGATCCTGATCCCACTATTGATCGCCATATACATCGTATCGGCCAAGGTGAACCATCTGGTCAAAAAGGTTCGCGGTTCGCATACCAGGAATGCGGCAAGGACGCTGGCCAGGTCGATCAACGAACTCAGCGACGATGATTTGAGCGACGAACTGCTCAAACGTAAGGCGGCACTTGATTTTAAACTGACCAATAGTGAACTATCAGGTGACGAGTTACCCGAAGACAAAAGAGGATTGCTCCATCATATTACAGAGGTGGATTCCCCGCGCTTTATCGCACCAAAAAAGAAAGCAGTCAAACGGCCGGATATCGATCCGGCACTTTCCAAGCTGATCCTGTGGTATTTAGGAACCGCTGCCTTCTGGCTGGTGCTGGGGACGTCAGTAGGAGAATACCTGGGCATTAAATTCGTAGCCCCAGATGCCGATCATGTCAGTTGGCTTAGTTTTGGGCGGCTAAGGCCGGTACATACCAATATGGTATTTTGGGGCTGGTCCTCACTGGCCATGATCGGGCTGGGGTACTACGTGGTTTCCACGGTCAGTAACACCGTAGTCGCCAGTCTGAAACGCGGTTGGTACGGGCTGTTCCTGATCAATGCTTCCGTAATTGCCGGCACCGTATCGCTCATGGCGGGTATTAATAACGGCGGGGGCGAATACCGTGAGTATATCTGGCCGATCATGCTGCTGTTCGCGATCGGCCTGGTCATCACTTTGATCAACTATTTGCAAACCATCGCACAGCGTAAAACCAAAGAGATCTATATCTCCAACTGGTATATCGTCTCGGCGGTCATGTTTACGATTGTGATCGCGTTAGTTGGCTACCTGCCCTTCTGGCAAAACGGCCTGGGCGAAAGTATTGCCCAGGGCTATTATATGCACCAGGGCGTGGGTATGTGGTTTATGCTTTTTAACCTGGGACTGATCTACTATTTTTTACCGCAACAATTGAATACCCCTATCTATTCCTATAGCCTCGGTATTCTGGCTTTCTGGACGCAGATTTTGTTTTACACCTTGATTGGTACCCACCACTTTATTTTCAGCGCGATACCCTGGTGGCTGCAAACCGTGGCTATTATTGGTAGCATGGGTATGTTGATCCCCGTATTCGCGGGCACGACGAATTTTCTGATGACCTTTCGAGGTAACTTCCATAAGATAGGCTCCAGTTATACGCTGCCGTTCTACCTGGTGGGCATCATCTTTTATTTCACCGGCTCGTTCCAAGGTACGGCTGAAGCGTTTCGTTCAGCGAACTTATACTGGCACTTCACCGATTTCACCGTCGCACACTCACACCTGACGATGTATGGGATCATTGCCTTTATGCTATGGGCGGCCATTTATACCCTGGTTCCACGCCTGACAGGAAAGGAGCCTAAGCAGGCCTGGGTGGGTGCACATTTCTGGATGGCGCTGATTGGTTTATTGTTTTATACCATCCCTTTAATGATCGGCGGAACACTCAAGGGTATGGCCTGGCTCGAAGGCAGGCCGTTTATCGATTCCGTGGCCCTGATGGCGCCGTACTGGCTATGGCGGGCCATCGGAGGCTCTTTAATGTGGGCTTCGCACCTGATTTTTGCTTACAACTTATATTATATGATCGCGAGCAAGCCGGAGATCGACCTGCACACAGCCGTATTTGACGAATTGGAAAAATTACCTGTTACCGAATAAGCAATGGATATCTACAATAATCATAAAAGACTCTTTGGCGCTGCCATTATTTTATTCATCGCCCTGACGATGTTTGCCGCCGTATTCCCGGCTTTAAACTCACAGAACAATAATGCACCGCTGCCTGAAAGTAAACCGCTGACCAGCGACGAAGTTGCCGGTAAGGGCATATTCATCCGGGAAGGCTGTATAGCCTGTCATACGCAGCAGGTACGAAATGTGGACATGGATAAAATGTGGGGCATCCGGCCCAGCATCGCGGCTGATTACGCGCGCAATGTGCGGACTGATGTTTGGCGGAATACGGCGAACCTGATGGGTTCCGAACGAACCGGTCCCGACTTGATGAATATTGGGAACCGGCAGCCTAGCGAGGACTGGCACCTGCTGCACCTGTATAACCCCAGGTCCGTTGTGTCCCAATCGATCATGCCGGCCTACTCTTGGTTGTTCGAGGTCAAAGATTACGCCTTCCCCGGCGATGTGGTGGTCAATGTACCAGATGAATTCCGTAAGGGCATTACCGGAAAAATCGTCGCCACTAAAGAGGCATTGGAACTGGTTGCCTACCTCAAGTCCTTCAAACAGCTGAAATTACCTGATGGCAAACCGACGCCCCTGTTTTTATATGGCAAGGAGCTCAAGCCGGCATTACCCGGTACGACCAGCAAGCTGAATACGGAATTGGACGGTGCGGCTTTGTACGCCTCCAATTGTCAGAGCTGCCACCAGGAAAATGGCGAAGGTTTGAAAGGCGCGTTTCCGCCGCTGAAGGGCAGTCCGGTCGTCCTCGATAAAGACCCAAAAGTGCAGCTGACCATTATCATGAAAGGTTATAACGGACGGGTCAGTGAAGGTTATGGTATCATGCCGCCGGTCGGTACCAATAACAACCTAAAACCCCAGGAGATCGTTGCGATCATGAATCACGAGCGTACGAGCTGGGGGAATACCGGCCGAAAGGTCACGTTAACCGAGATCAAAGAAATGTTTAACCAGATCAAATCAGGTACTGTAGCAAAATAAGTATGAAAAAGCACGCATTCCATTTAAAAGCATTATTAATGATGACCGGCGTTTTAGGGACTTGCTCCAGCGCGCTGGCCTGTGACGCCTGTAAAGCGCAACAGCCAAAGTTTCTGCAAGGCATTACGCATGGCGCGGGCCCGACCAGTAACTGGGATTATGTAGTGGTCAGCCTCATGGTGCTCGTTACCGTCTATTCTTTCTATGCCCTGGTCAAATGCCTGGTCAGGCCTGCCGATAAAGGGCATGACCGTATTAAAAATGTGATTTTAAATTCTTAGGCCATGGAAAATAAAAGTTTCATCACCTTGTTCATTGATGACGATCCCCAGCCGATCGGCACCTACCCGGCACCGGTTTCCTTTGAACTGGATACCAAAAAGCTGACCGATGGCAAGCATACCTTGAAGGTGGTCAGTAAAGATCATAAAGGAAAAGAAGGCATTAAAACGATCCCATTCATTGTTCGCAACGGTCCGGCGATTGCAGTGGAGGGGTTACGCAAAGATGAAGTTGTTGATGGCGTACTCCCGCTGATGATCAATGCCTACGGTAAAGGTGACCAAAAAACATTTATGCTGCAGGGCAGTGAAACGCCGCATAGTATGCCTTTCTGGATCATTATTCTCTTAATCGCTTTTACGGCCTGGGCGGTTTATTACCATATCACATCCGGTCAAATGCCCTTATTCAAATGAAAAAAGAAATAGAAGATATGGAAGACATCAAAGTATTTGTTGACGACTTCTATACACGCGTGAGGCAGGACGAACTGATCGGTCCCATCTTTATGGAAAAGATCAGCGACTGGCGCCCTCACCTGGACAAAATGTACGCATTCTGGAACGCCGCCTTGTTTGGCGTGCCGGGCTTTCGCGGCAATCCGTTTGCCAGACATGCGCCATTAAAGATTGACCGTCCGCATTTTGAACGCTGGCTGGAATTGTTCTATACGACGATTGACACGCGTTTTGAAGGCTTTATTGCGGACGATGCTAAAAAGCGCGCGGCATTAATGGCCGATCTGTTTTTAAGCCGCTTGCAGCAACTGAATGGCAATAGTGACCGGGTAATTTTTTAATCATGAAAACGGAACCACACGATATTATTGATGAAGCAGATGTGCGACAACTGGTGGACACCTTTTATGGAAAGGTACGCCGGGATGAGTTACTGGCGCCCATATTTGAGCCTGTAATTGGAAATAACTGGGGCCATCACCTGGAGCGCATGACGGATTTTTGGTCCACGCTGCTTTTATATACCCGCAAATTCAGCGCTGACCCGCTCACCAAACATTTGCCCCTGGCGCTGACCAGGGAGCATTTTGACCGCTGGTTATCCTTGTTCCACGAAACGCTGGACGAACTTTTCCAGGGGCAGATTGCAGAGAATGCGAAAAAGAGGGCATTCAGCATTGCCCGTATCATGAAAGCCGTGAAGCAAATTGAACAGTGATGAAAAGCAAAGTGTTTTATTCATTTAAATCCACAAGATCATGAAAGAGCTTGAAAAAAACGACCATTATCAGGTCCTCAAAGTAGAGTTGCCGGCGGGCACTCAGATGCCCCGTCACTTCGCGACATCAGCGGCCTTTGTCATCGTAGAATCGGGTAATGCCCTATTGATCTGCAAGGGTGAAACGAGTGAATTGAGCAAAGGATCGACCTGTTCCATCCCTTCCCATGAACCACATATCCTCAAAGTCATACAGGACTTTAAAGCCCTGATTATTATGGCGGGCAATGCGGTGATCACCTATCCCGTTCTTTAATCTTTAGCACCATGGAGAACAAACCGATCAAACGCAGTGAATACATCATCGTACTTTCCAGGGACCATCACGCAGGTTTGCTGTTTGGCTGGAAGATCAAAGAAGGTTTAAGGAAAGCGGTCCCTTTGCCTAAAATATTGAAGTACATCAATTTTTTCTGGGAAAATCATTTGAAAGATCACTTCAGGGAAGAAGAAGTATTGCTGTTTGACCGGCTGGATGACGACCTGTCCCGGCAGGGTAAATCAGAACACCGGCTACTGGAACAGCGGCTCCAGCAGCTGAACTATTACGAACATGAGGCAGCGGCAGATTACCTTTCATTCGCAGAGCTCCTGACCAAGCATATCCGTTTTGAAGAGCGGATCTTGTTCCCTCATCTGGAGGCTTCGTTGCCTGAGCCCGTTCTGAGGCAAGCCGGCGAAGTCCTGAATGCCCAACATCACGTACCGTTCGTGGATAACTATCCGGATGAATTCTGGAATAAAAACTATCCGTTGACATGAAGCCGCGGATTTCGCCCGAAAGGCCCATCGTTATCCGGGTAGCGTATAACGGCGAATTATATGAACTGCGCACCTTTGCCAATGAATACCGCAGCCTGATGATGCTGATCTATGACCGCATTTTTACAGCAGGTTTCGGGGAATGCCTGGGGATGGGAAAATGCGGCACCTGCCTGGTCGAGATCACGGCTAAGCAGCAAGAGCCTACTTCCTACGAGCGCAACGGGGACATCAACCTGCAAAGAACCGGGCGTTCGGCTGAAAATATCCGTTTAGCCTGTCAACTCATGATCGACGAAAAGATGGATGGCCTGACGGTAAGGGTTTTAACATAAAATTAAAGATATGATCATACAAGACGTAGTAACAGCATTAGAAAATGCAGCAGGACCGATCGTTAAAGTATTGGTAAAAGGTGCGGCCGGAAAGGTGCTCGCCCTGGGTTTAAAAAAAGGCATGGTGTTGAAAGAGCATCAAACAGGGGTTAATACCCGGCTGGTGGTTATTGATGGGCAAATCAATTATTTCAGCGCTCAGGGGACTGTAACCATGAACAAGTTTGATGAGCTGGACATCCCGGTTAATGAGCCGCATTCGGTAGTAGCCCTGAAGGACAGCATTTGTTTTTTAATACAGGTATAATATTAATGGAAAAGTGAAATGGAAGAGCAGCGGGAAAACATAGAAACTGATATTTGTGTTGTGGGCGCCGGCCCGGTCGGCTTGTTCGCGGTGTTTGAGGCTGGCCTGTTAAAAATGCGCTGCCAGCTGATCGATGCCCTGCCTCAGGTGGGCGGGCAGCTATCTGAGATCTATCCGCATAAGCCGATCTACGATATTCCGGGTTACCCCCAGATCCTGGGTCAGGAACTGGTGGACAGGCTGATGGAACAGATCGCGCCGTTTCGCCCGGGCTTTACCTTAGGTGAACGCGTGGAAACAATAAACAGGAACGATGATGGTTCGCTGACCCTCATGACGAATGAGCATAGCACGATCAACTGTAAAGTACTGGTCATTGCGGGCGGACTGGGCTGTTTTGAGCCGCGTAAACCGGCGATCGACGGACTCACCGAATTCGAGGGCAAGGGCGTTGCTTACCTGGTGAGAAACCCGGAAGTATTCCGTGACCGCAACGTGGTCTTAGCCGGTGGCGGTGATTCCGCCCTGGACTGGACGATATTTCTGGCCGACATTGCGGCAAAAGTGACCCTGGTTCACCGGGGTGATACCTTCCGCGGTGCTCCTGATTCCGCGGAAAAAGTGTTCGCGTTGGCAAAGGGGGGTAAGATCGACCTTTTGCTGCAAGCGCATGTGTCCGCCTTGCATGGGGACGGTCGCCTGCAGGAACTGAGTATCCTTACGCCTCAGTCGCCAGTCGCCAGGATCGCCGCCGATCACTTTATACCGCTGTTTGGATTAACGCCCAAATTGGGACCGATAGCAGAGTGGGGGCTGGCTATTACCCAATCAGCGATACCAGTTAAACCCGAAGATTATTCGACCAATCTGGACGCGGTTTACGCGATCGGGGACATCAATACTTATCCGGGCAAACTGAAACTGATCTTATGTGGTTTTCATGAAGCGGCCCTGGCCATGCAAAGCGCATTTAAATATATTTATCCAGCTGAGAAGCTGAATTTTAAATACACGACGGTTTATGGCATCAACACCTTCTGATCTGATAACGATCTATCTAATGAACGCTGACGGCAGCCAGGAACCTTTGGAGGTACCGGTCAATATCAACCTGAGCCTGATGGAGGTCCTCCGGGCCGGCGGCTATCCCATTGCCGGCACCTGTGGTGGCATCGCCCTTTGCGCTACCTGTGCGGTCGACATCCTTTCGGGGAATGAGCAACTGTCACCGGCCGGTGATCAGGAGCTGGATATGCTCGACCTTTTGCCGCAAAGCACGTCCGCGACCCGCCTGGGCTGTCAGCTCCGTTTGCGGCCGGAAATGGACGGCATGGTCTTTCGTATCACCCCCGCAGGCTGATCTTTCCGGCACTTTACCATTATGTCGCTTAATCGATAACTTTTCGACCGGACTTATTGGCACTTCAGTTCTCCTGACGGCTAATAACGATAATAAATGAAAAAATTCTCCGGGTTGCTCCGGAGAATTCATCACGACAACTTTAAAGCTTATTTGGTTTTTTCCACTTTCTTTAAATCATATTCATCTTTTTTGTAACTCCAGCCGGTCGCTAATCCTATGACAAAAATGGCTAAGGCAACTGTGCCTATTGCGAAAATGGTGTCACCAAAAAGGCGCATCCAGCGTAAGGTATTCATTAGGGGCTGCTGCATAAACTCGGCGGATCTTGCATACCACATCCCGTGATTCACACTGGCTATCGTTTGCAGTAAGCCGATAGGCAAAAGGCTCAATAGAAGCATCAGCATTAAACCAATATTAATGCTCCAAAAGGCAAAGCGGATCCAGGTGTCTTTCCACACATTTTGGCGGTATAATCCTTTTAGAACAAATAACATGAGGCCGATCCCTAAAATACCATAAACACCGAATAAGGCAGCGTGACCGTGTAAGGGAGTTGTGTTTAAGCCTTGCATATAATATAACGCGATCGGCGGATTAATTAAAAATCCGAAAATGCCTGCCCCCAAAAAGTTCCAGAAGGCAACTGCGATAAAACAGTAGATCGGCCATTTATAGGCTTGTATCCAGGATTTAAGTTTACTGATTTTGTAATTATGGAAAGCTTCGACCCCTATGAAAACCAAAGGCACGACCTCCAGGGCGCTGAAGGAAGAGCCTACAGCTAATATGGCTGTCGGCGTGCCCGAAAAATAAAGGTGGTGGAAGGTTCCTAAAATACCTCCCGACAAAAAGATAATGGTCGAGAACAACACATTTAAGGTTGCAAATTTCTCATTCAACAATTTCATCCGGGTGAAAATGAACGCCATGACCACCGTAGCAAAAACTTCAAAAAAGCCTTCTACCCAAAGATGCACGACCCACCAGCGCCAGTATTCAGCGACGGCCAGATTACTTCTGCGTCCCCACATTAAGCCTGCCGCATAAAACAAGGTAATGGCGACAGAAGAAACGATAAACATGCTCAATAAATGCCGGCTGTTATTTTTGCTCCTTAAGGCAGGCATAATTGCCCTGGTCATTAATACTAACCATAAGATCAGGCCAATGAAAAGGAATATTTGCCAGAACCGTCCAAGATCCACGTATTCATAGCCCTGATGGCCGAACCAGAAGTTTTGTATATACCCCAATTTTTGCATAATGGCATACCATTGGCCAACCATGGAGCCACCAACAATGATTAACAGGCATATGAATAAGAAATTGACGCCGAGTTTCTGGAATTTAGGTTCGTAACCGGTCACCGCAGGTGCAATGTATAAACCTGTCGCCAGCCACGAGGTTGCAATCCAAAATATGGCGATCTGTACGTGCCAGGTCCTGCTTAGGGAATACGGCATATATTCCGCTAAGGGGAACCCGTAAAAGGCAGTTCCTTCCACGCCGTAATGGGCGGTTACCACGCCCAGTACCACTTGCAGTACGATCAGCACGGTTACGATCCAAAAATATTTGATCGTTGCCCGCATGGATGGGGTTGGCTTTATGGAAAGCAAAGGATCTTCTGTTGGAATTTCATCGGAAGCCTGTTCTTCTTCACTGTTTTGTGCATTGTAAAAAGCTAAGATACCGATGCCCAGCAATAAGATAATAATGCTGAAACCCGTCCATAGCATGAGATCCCCTGTAGCAACGTTTCCGATTAAATTGTCATTCGGCCAGTTGTGTGTATAAGATACCGTTTCGCCAGGCCGCTCGGTAACGCAGGCCCAGCTGGCCCAAAAGAAAAATACCCCGATCAACCGGGCCCTGGCAGGATCCTTAATGGCATTTTTTGAAATGGCGTATTCATTCCTTAATTTATCAAAATGGGTATTGCTGCCAAAAACATTTGCGTAATACTGATTGAGATAGGCAAAAGCCTGTGCCCTCACCGCTGATAGTTTCAGCGTTTTGGTGGTCGGGTCATATGTGTTTTTACGGACCTCTTTTTTTAACCTGGTTTGCAGGACCATTTGCTGCTCCTCAGGTAGCTTATCGTAAGCTGAGCCATAGTCGGCCTTTGACCAGACATTTAAAATGAATAATGATTCCCGGTGCAGGTAATCTGCGGTCCAATCGGGGGCTACATAAGCCCCATGGCCCCAAATCGAACCGACTTCCTGTCCTCCGATGCTTTGCCAGACGTTTTGGCCGTTACTAATGTCCCCGCCGTTAAATAAAACTTCGCCATTTGCCGACACTGTTTTTTCCGGCATAGGAGGTGCATTCTGATAAATTTTGACCCCGAAGAAAAGTAAAACGGTAAACGATAAGCCGATGACAATGGCAAAGATGATCCATAATTTTTTTGGATTTTTCATGAAAATTAATTTTTGGGAAGGTGATGAGAGATTTTTAACATTCTTGTTTATTTTGATTAGAAAATGGTAACGCTACGACCAATTAATCCTGGTTGTTCAAGAAATGCGCTTTACCTGATTTTTGCTAAAATTAGACATCATTCCAGCAGGTAATTATGAGGAGATTTACTTAAAAATATGATATAGATCATTTTCTGGCAAATGCTATTTTCATATTTTGAGCCCCTGGATTGCTGACGACCCTCGTCTACCAACCTAAGAAACCGGTATCTTAGCCTAATAATTTCATAGATCCTACCTCTGACCAAAATGACTTTAATCACCGAAAAACATTATACGAACCGCAGCGGCTGGCTGCGCGCCGCCGTACTGGGCGCCAACGACGGCATCCTTTCGACCACCAGTCTGGCGATCGGCATCGCTGCGGCCAGCACGACCCGGGAACCCATCATCCTCGCGGCCGTGGCGGGCTTGGTAGCCGGCGCTTTATCGATGGCCTCCGGCGAATATGTGTCGGTGAGTTCACAATCAGATATTGAGCGCTCGGACCTGGCCCG